>NZ_JADBRS010000004.1:0-270975 GCF_014930775.1 Enterobacter cloacae complex sp. P38RS | reverse complement strand
CACCATGGGTAAAGGATGTTAAAAAGTGTTCACCATGTCCCCGAACACCTGTCTACCATGTCCCCGGACTGTACACCCTCAAGGGAGAGGGGTTGTCCGTGCAGGCATTATTTGTAGGAAACCGACCGTATCACTTCGCACGCCGCGCAATAATCTCATCCGCAACATTCCGCGGTGCCTCCGCAAAATGGTGGAATTCCATCGTGTACGTCGCGCGTCCCTGGGACATCGAACGCAGCGTCGTGGCGTAGCCAAACATCTCGGCCAGCGGCACATCGGCGCGGATAATCTGGCTTCCGTACTGCTCTGCCATTCCCTGCACCATGCCGCGGCGGGAAGAGAGATCGCCCATGATGTTCCCGGCGTACTCTTCCGGCGTTTCCACCTCCACGTGCATGATCGGCTCAAGGATCACCGGATCCGCCCTGCGAGCGCCCTCCTTGAAGCCGAGGATCGCCGCCATGCGGAACGCCATCTCCGAGGAGTCGACGTCGTGATACGAGCCAAACGTCAGCGTCGCCTTAACATCTACGACCGGATAGCCCGCCAGCACGCCGCTGTTCATCGCTTCCCGCAGCCCTTTCTCTACGGACGGGATATACTCGCGCGGTACCACGCCGCCCTTGGTGGCATCTTCAAATACAAAACCACTTCCGGGCTCCAGCGGCTCCAGGCTCAGGACCACATGACCGTACTGCCCTTTCCCGCCGGACTGTCGGACAAATTTCCCTTCAATATCCTTCACCGCCTTGCGCAGGGTTTCCCGGTAGGTTACCTGCGGACGACCAATGTTCGCCTCGACGCCAAACTCACGCTTCATGCGGTCGACGATGATCTCGAGGTGTAGCTCACCCATCCCGGAGATAATGGTCTGACCGGACTCCTCGTCAGTGTGCAGGCGGAAAGACGGGTCTTCCGCCGCCAGACGCTGCAGCGCAATGCCCATTTTCTCCTGATCGCCTTTGGTTTTCGGCTCAATCGCCAGCGAGATCACCGGATCCGGGAACTCCATGCGCTCAAGCGTAATGACGGCGTTCGGATCGGTGAGCGTGTCACCGGTGGTCACGTCCTTCAGCCCCACGCAGGCCGCGATATCGCCCGCGCGCAGTTCATCCACCTCATGGCGATCGTTGGCATGCATCAGCACGATGCGCCCGATGCGCTCTTTCTTCTCTTTCACCGGGTTATAGACCGCGTCGCCTTTGCGCAGCACGCCAGAGTAGACCCGGATAAAGGTCAGCTGCCCGACGTACGGGTCGCTCATCAGCTTGAACGCCAGCGCCGAGAACGGCTCATCATCACTCGGATGACGCTCCGCGTGCTGTCCTTTTTCATCAACGCCGTCAATGGCCGGCACGTCCAGCGGGGACGGCATCAGCTCAATCACCGCATCCAGCATGCGCTGCACACCTTTGTTTTTAAAGGCGCTGCCGCACAGCATCGGCTGGATTTCGCCCGAGATGGTGCGAATGCGCAGCCCCTGGATAATTTCCGCCTCCGTCAGGTCGCCCGTTTCCAGGTATTTGTCCATCAGTGCATCGCTGGCTTCCGCCGCCGCGGAGACCATTTTTTCCCGCCACTCCTGGGCGGTACTGACTAAATCGTCCGGCACGGGGGCATAGGTAAACACCATACCCTGCGTCGCATCGTCCCACAGAATGGTGCGCATCTTAATGAGATCCACCACGCCGGTGAAATGATCTTCGGCACCCACCGGGATGACAATCGGCACCGGATTGGCCTTCAGGCGCTCCTGCATCATACGCACGACGCGGAAGAAATCGGCACCCGGACGGTCCATTTTGTTGACGAAGGCCAGACGCGGTACGTGATATTTATTGGCCTGACGCCAGACGGTTTCCGACTGCGGCTGCACGCCACCCACGGAGTCATACACCATCACCGCGCCGTCGAGCACGCGCATGGAACGCTCCACCTCAATGGTGAAGTCCACGTGCCCCGGGGTGTCGATGATGTTGATCCGGTGCGGCTCAAAGCCTCTGTCCATGCCTGGCCAGAAGCAGCTGACCGCCGCGGACGTAATGGTGATCCCGCGCTCTTGCTCCTGCGCCATCCAGTCGGTGGTTGCCGCGCCATCGTGTACTTCACCCAGCTTGTGGCTCATCCCGGTATAAAACAGGATGCGCTCAGTGGTGGTGGTTTTACCGGCATCGATATGCGCGGAGATACCGATGTTGCGATAACGTTCGAGAGGAATGGGTCGGGGCATGATATTTCCTTAGTCACTATGACGTGTTTGTGACGACCGGGATGGTCGTGCATTGGTTCGTTTGCTATAATAGTCCTATTGTACGAGTATTATCGAACTATTTTTTAAGGGTTGACCTATTGTTGATATAGCTCAATCTGACATCACGCGCAGGAAAACGATGATCCCTAACCACCCTGAAACTGAACAAATACTGCTGGAAAATGTGCTGTTTGCCCTCGGCAACCCGCTCCGGCTATCGATTATTCGCCGACTCGCCGACGGCAGCGAACTCAGCTGTAACGCGCTGCGCCCGGAGGACGTGGTGAAATCCACGATGACCCACCACTGGCGCGTGTTGCGCGATAGTGGGGTCATCTGGCAGCGTCCGCAGGGACGAGAAAATATGATTTCACTGCGTCGGGAGGATCTGGATGCCCGTTTTCCCGGGCTGATGGAAATACTGCTAAAGGCCAAAAGCGCTGCCGGAAACTAGCTCCAGCAGCCTTTTGCGTGGCGTTTTAGTGCTGCATGCCCGACTGCTGCGAGAATTCATCGTCGGTTAAGCCAGCCCGAGGGGGCGCGGAGATTTTTTTACGGGCATATCTGTCCGGCACGCCCTCAGGACGCGTCTTGAAGCGACGGTGCAGCCACATATACTGCTCCGGCGCCATCAGCACCGCGCGCTCGATCGCCCGGTTCATCTGGGTTGCAACAGACTCTTTATCCGCACCCTGCAATGACGCGCTGATATCTTCAAGAATAATCAGCTCGTACCCTGTACCGTCCTCTCTGCGGCGCGGCACAAACGGAATAACGGCAGGCTTAGCGCTTTTGACCAGCATATAGCTGCCCGCCGTCGTGGCGGCATCCGGGACGGCGAAGAATGGCGCAAACACGCTGTTGGCTTTGCCATAGTCATGATCCGGCGCGTACCAGAGAATTTCATTCTGCTTCAGGGCACGGATCATGCCTTTTAAATCATGACGATCCAGCATGGTTTTATTCGAACGCAGACGACCGCGCGTTTGTAGCCAGTCCAGGAGCGCATTATTGTTGGGACGATAAACCCCAATACCGGGGTTAAGCATGCCAAATATCCGCGCGCCCAGCTCAAGCGTCAGAAAATGCATGCCAACCAGCACCACGCCCTTTCCCTGCGCCCTGGCCTGCTCCATATGTTCGTAACCGCGCACGGTAAAGCATTTACGCACCCGCCATTCAGGCCAGAACCACGCCATGCCGGTTTCGATAACCCCCATTCCCACGGATTCAAAATTTCGCTGCAGCAAAGATTCACGCGCTTCTGCTTCCATCTGCGGGAAGCACAGTTCCAGATTACGGCGGGCAATCTCGACACGGCGCGGTAGAAGGCGCATGGCTAACCGGCCCAGAGCGTGTCCGAGTCTGAACAACAGCGGGTAAGGCAGCAGCATGATAAGCCACAGGGCGGCGATGCCTGTCCAGCTTAGCCAGTATCGCGGGTGGAAAAAAGCAGGTGAAAACCGGGGTAATTTTGTCATGAGAAAATTATCCTTTAATTTGACTGTCCTTAATTGATTCTGTTGTCGATCTTTCCTAAGGATTGATGAAATGTCGGTCGTGAACGTTAAGTGTAACGGATCAGATAAAACTTATTTTTATCGTTTTTTGCGAAAAGAAGGCGTAAGCGGCAGGAGAAACCGGGTAAGACGATGACCTCACCCGGCGAAAGATTACAATGAATACCCGGGCTTTTTAATCAACTCGTCCAGCTTCGGTCCGATTTCGGTATCCCAGACCTGCGCCTTCCAGTCTTCCGGGTTTACCTGGTTCAACGCCACCGATACTGAACCGTCTTTGCTGTTGAAATGGCGAATTATCACCTCGGCGATATCTGCCGCCAGCGCGGTTTTTTGCTCGTCGTTAAGATCGCGGGGAAAACATTTGATATCTACGTGTGGCATATGCAGGCTTCCTGTTATGTGTGAGCATTCCACGTTATCAGATAATGTTGTTTGCCTTTAACACCTTGTGCAGTTCCGGCAGCTGACACACGGTATCCGCAATCGCCGTAAGCTTCGGCGTATTTGTCGCAAACCACTCATGGCGAGGCCCCCAGGTGCGAGCCACCGCAATATACACATCCAGCAGCGTCAGCCGTTCACCCAGCGCAAACGGCGCGGCCTTAAGCTGATTTTCAAACCATAGATAGAGGGATTTCCGGTACTCAATGCAGTTTTTCTGCAGCTGTTCCGGCGCATCAGGCACCCAGCGTTCGGGATAATCGGCATAGGTAAAGGTGGGATAGACGTTCGCCACGAACCAGATAAGCAGACGCTGAAACTGCTGACGCTCAGCCTGCCCCACGGGTGGGGCGAGATCGGGACATCTGTCGAGAACCATCAGGGCAATCGCCGCCGTTTCGGTCATGATGGCGCCATTTTCCAGCTCCAGCGTGGGCACCTGGCACAGCGGGTTGAGTTTTTGCAGCAGTTCACGCTGCGAGCCGGGCTGGTCAAACCCGTCAACGTTCACAAATTGATAAGGGATATCAGCCAGGGTCAGCATCACTTCACTGATTGCCGAGCCCCAGCCGGGTACGCCATAGAGTTTCATCATGTTGCCCCCTCAGGAGTGAAAATCCTAAGTGTAGAGCACCATTAGTAGGTTATCCCAGGCGGGTTGACCTCCGATTGCGCCACCGCTTCGCCCTGTTCGCCCCAGCGCGCCAGCACTTTCTGGTACTCTCCGCGCTCAATCGCCCCGTTCAGCGCGGCCTGCAGCGCGTACACCAGCCCATTGCCTTTTTTGGTCGTGGTGGCGACATAAGCTTTTTTCGGACCTAAACCGACCACGCGGGTTTTGCCGGTGAGCGCCGCTTTATAAGCTGAAACCGACTGAGGGCCAAAGAACACGTCCGCCCTGCCGGACTGGATATAGAGATTGCCCGAGGCATCGTCGTGGAGATAGACCGGCAGCGCAGGCGCTCGCCCCGCCTTTTTATTCTCTTCGTTCCAGCCCAGCAGGATGCGCTCCTGATTGGTGCCCGAGCCGACAATCACCTTTTTTCCGGCCAGATCTTCCGCGCTTTTGATTGATTGAATCTCGCTGGTGGACTTCACCGAAAACGCCAACGAATCGACGCGGTAGGTCGCAAAATCAAACTTCTCTTTACGCTGTTCGGTCACCGCAATGTTCACCAGCGCCACGTCGTAGCGCCCGGAAGCGATGCCCAGCGGCCAGTCTTCCCACGCCGTTGGCACCAGCTTTAGCTTCAGCCCCAGGCTGCCCGCCAGCAGGCGTGCGATATCCGGGTCGCTGCCAATCCGCGTGCGGTTATCGCTGGCCAGCAGCGCCAGCGGCGGGGAGTTCAGCATCGAGACGGCGACCGTCAGCGTACCCGGCTCAACGAATTTATAACCGGCGGGGATCTTCGCCACGGCCTGCCGATCCACCGTCACCGGCAGCGGCTGCTCGTTGGCTTTCAGATCGATGCTGGCGTGGCTTGCCGTTGTGAAGACCAGCCCCGCCAGAAGTCCGTATTTCATCTGCGCTCCTTACAGCACTTTTGACAGGAACTGGCGCGTTCGCGCATGCGACGGACGGTTCAATACCGCGTCGCTGCTGCCCTGCTCCACGATTTTCCCGTCGACCATAAACACCACCTGATCCGCCACCTCGCGGGCAAAGCCGATCTCGTGGGTGACCACCACCAGCGTAGTGCCGGACCGGGCCAGTTTTTTGATCACGTCCAGCACCTCTCCCACCAGCTCCGGATCCAGCGCCGAGGTAGGTTCATCAAACAGCATCACGCGGGGGCGTAACGCCAGCGCGCGGGCAATCGCAATGCGCTGCTGCTGCCCGCCGGAGAGATGGCGAGACCAGGCATCGGCTTTATCCCGCAGCCCGACCACATCCAGCAGGCTGTATGCCCTTTCCACCGCCTCTTTTTTGCTGAGCTTCTTATGCGCGATGGGCGCCTCAATCAGGTTTTCCAGCACCGTGAGGTGAGGAAAGAGATTGAAGTTCTGAAACACATAGCCCACGTTGACGCGCTGCTTGAGGATCTCTTTCTCCTTCAGCTCATAGAGCTTGTCGCCCTGACGACGGTAGCCAATGTAGTCCCCGTCGATTTGAATAAAGCCTTCGTCGACGCGCTCCAGATGGTTAATGGTGCGCAGCAGCGTCGATTTGCCCGAGCCTGAGGGCCCGAGAATGACCGTCACGGAACCGGGCGGGATCTCAAGCGAAACGTTGTCGAGCGCCTTATGGCGACCAAAATACTTGCTGACGCCGGTAATCGAGATATGTCCTTCAGGAGAGGCTTGCATGGATAGGCTCCTGTGCTGGCGTGGTGGTGACGGAACGGGTGCGACGGGCGGCGCGGTTCTGATTAACCGCAGAGCGGCGTTCGCTGCGGGCGAGTGCGCGTTCAACACCGTACTGAATAGCGGACAAGACGGTGGTAATCACCAGGTACCACGCGGCACCGACCATCAGCAACGGGATCACCTCCTGCGTGCGGTTGTAGATCATCTGGATGGTATAGAACAGCTCCGGCATTGCCAGGACATAGACCATCGCCGTCCCCTTGGCGAGGCTGATAATTTCATTGAACCCGGACGGCAGAATGGTGCGCAACGCCTGAGGCAGGATTATCCGCACCGTACGTCGCCAGGCCGGCAGGCCGAGCGCGGCGGCGGCCTCATACTGCCCATGATCGACGCCGAGGAATCCACCGCGAATGATCTCGGCGGTATAGGCGCTCTGCACCAGCGTTAGTCCCACCACGGCGGTGGAGAACTGCCCGAGCACGTTAATGGTCTCAAAGCTGCCCCAGCTAATGCTGGTGAACGGCACGCCGAGGGAGAGCGTGTCGTAGAGATAGGAAAAGTTGTAGAGAATGATCAGCACCACGATCAGCGGCAGCGAGCGAAACAGCCAGATATAGCCCCACGCCAGGCTGCTCAGCAGCCATGACGAGGAGAGTCTCGCCAGCGCCAGCATGCCGCCCAATACCACGCTCAGCGCGGTACCGATCAGGGTAAGCAGCAGAGTCTGCCCTACGCCTTCGAGAATAACCGGGTCAAAGAACCAGCGGGCAAACACCGCCCACTCCCAGCGCGGGTTAAAGGCGACGGACTGAATCACGATCGCCAGCACAAACAGCGCCACCGCGGCGCCGACGGTCCGCAGCGGATAACGCGCCGGGACCACCTTAATGGTTTCAACGTTGCTCATCGTCGTTCCTCATGCGGTTTTACTGAACGCTTCGCGTACCAGCGTTTTAGTGAAGCGCAGCCGACCATCAAACGGCGGCTGGCTGTACTCTTCCGGATCCCGGTTCAGATCAAACTGTGGCTGGTAGCCCTGGCTGAGATAGAGCCTGACCGCTTCCGGCTGGCGAAAACCGGTTGTCAGGTAGATCTGGCTGTAACCTGCCAGCACCGCCCTGCGCTCCAGCTCCTGCACTACGCGTCCGGCAAGCCCCTGCTGACGCAGGGTTTTGTCCGTCCAGATGCGCTTGATTTCCGCGGTGCGTTCGTCGAAGGGTTTGTACGCACCGGTGGCGATGATTTTTCCGTCACGCTCCAGAACGATAAACAGCCCCCGCGGCGCTAAATACCACTCGGTGAGTTCCACTTCCGCGTCTTTAGAGAAGTAGTCACCGTAGCGGGCGGCATATTCACCGAACAGCCCCTCGATAATGGGCTGAAGTTCGGCATCTTCCGGTGAAACGTCACGAAATTGTTCACGCATAGCGCCTCCTTAATCACCCAGGCCATCAGGATTCACTTCTGACTGCGGAATACGCTCAACGCCTTCCCCCCAGCGGTTCAGCACTTTGTCGTAATCGCCGTTTTTGATGACGCCGTTCAGCGCGGTCTGCACCGGCTCAACCAGCCCGCTGCCTTTCTTCAGCGTCACCGCAATGTGCGCCGCCTTCGGCCAGCCGCCGTCGACGCTGCCGACCAGTTTAGTTTTCCCGTTCAGCGCCGCCTTCCATGCGCCAATTACGTTCGGGCCAAAGTAGGCATCCGCGCGCCCGGACTGGAGCGCCAGCGTTTGCGCCGCATCGTCTTTGGTATAGATCGGGGTAAACGGTTTCAGCCCCTTCTTCAGGTTTTCAGCATTCCATGCCAGCAGGATGGCCTCCTGATTGGTCCCGGAACCAACGATAATCCGCAGCCCGGCGATGTCCTCAGCCTTCTGAAGCGATTCGATCGGGCTGGTCGATTTCACGTAGAAACCGAGGGAGTCCTTACGGTAGGTGGCGAAATCAAACTTCTCTTTGCGCGCTTTGGTAACGGTAATGTTGCTGATGGCGGCATCATATTTCCCGGACGCCACGCCCAGCGGCCAGTCTTCCCACGACGTTGGCACCACGTTCAATTCAAGCCCGAGGCTGTCGGCCACCAGACGGGCGACGTCAACTTCACTCCCGAGCAGCGTTTTGTTGTCGTCGGAAAATACCGTCAGCGGCGGTTGATTCAGGCCCGCCACCGCCACGGTAAATTTCCCCGGCACGGCGAAGCGATAATCTTTCGGCAGCTGCGCCACTGCATCGCTGTTTTTGGCGGTATTGATCGGCGTTTTATTGGCCTCGATGCTCACGCCGGTGCCGTTAATGTTCACATTCTCTGCCCAGACGGCAGGGGTAAAGGCCAGCGCGAGCGCCAGAATAAGCGATGTTTTCTGCATAGCGGAGTTCTCTTTTATTGTTGTGTGAACTGGTTTTTCGGTTGGTCTAAGCCAAGGCTTTCGCGCAGCGTAGTTCCCGGGTAGTCGGTGCGGAACAGGCCGCGGGCCTGTAAAACGGGCACCACCTGGTCAATAAAGCGCGGAAAGGTATCCGGCGTACCGCCCTGGATGATGAAGCCGTCTGCGGCATAGCCTTCAAACCAGGCCTGCAGACCGTCGGCGACCTCCTCCGGCGTGCCGGAAAAGCGCGGGCGCGGCGATGCGGCCTCAAGCGCCACCTGGCGCAGGGTTAAGTTGCGCTCGCGGGCATTTCGCTTAATTTCATCGGTGGTGCTGCGGAAGCTGTTTTTGCCTAAGTCACCGATATCCGGGAACGGCTCGTCGAGCGGATACTGGCTGAAATCGTGATGTTCAAAATAACGCCCGAGGTAATTGAGGGCATCGGTAACCGACACCAGCGCCGCCGTGGTTTGATACTGGTTTTCCACGTCATCGGCGTCTTTACCCACAATCACGCTGACGCCCAGGAAGATATGTAAATCTGACGCGCGGCGGCCGTTTGTTTCCAGCTGCTGCTTCACGTCGCGGTAAAACGCTTTTGCCTCGTCGAGCGTTTCGTGATGCGTGAAGATGGCGTCGGCATGTTTTGCCGCCAGCTTTTTCCCGTCGTCCGACGCGCCCGCCTGAAAAACAATCGGACGCCCTTGCGGGGTGCGACCAATATTCAGCGGACCGGCGACCTGGAAGAAGTCACCGTGGTGATCGAGGGTATGCAGCCTGGCCGGGTCAAAAAACTGACCACTCTCTTTGTTGCGAATAAACGCGTCGCCTTCCCAGGAGTCCCACAGCCCTTTCACCACGTCGAGATACTCATCCGCAATGCGATAGCGCAGCGCATGCTCGGGGTGTTTTTCGCGCGAGAAGTTCTTTGCCGACCCTTCCAGCGGCGAAGTCACCACGTTCCAGCCCGCACGTCCGTTGCTCAGATGATCGAGGCTGGCGAACTGGCGCGCCGTGGTAAAGGGTTCGCTGTAGGAGGTGGATAACGTTCCCACCAGCCCCAGCCGCGTAGTGATGCTTGCCAGCGCGGATAATACCGTTAACGGCTCAAAGCGGTTTAAAAAATGCGGAATGGATTTCTCATTTATATAAAGACCGTCGGCAACGAATAAAAAATCGAGTTTGCCCTCCTCCGCTTTTAACGCCGTCTCTTTTACAAATTCAAAATTAATGCTGGCATCCGCGACCGCCGCCGGATGACGCCAGGCGGACATATTGCCCGATGCACCATGCAAAATGGTCCCAAGCCGCAGTTGACGATGTGCAGACATATTTACCTCTCCAGAATTAAACGTGTTGCAGGGCTTTTTCCGCCAGCTGTGCAAAATAGCGGGCTGCGGGCTCAATCAGGGCTTCGTCAGGATTAAACGCCGGGTGGTGTAAACCATACGGGCTGTTGCTGCCGATGCTGACAAACGCGCCGGGAACAGACTGCAGGTAGACCGCAAAATCTTCCCCGCCCATATGCAGTTCCGCGTGCCGGGTTTCATAACCGGCCTCACGCGCGACCGAGGTGGCGAAGTCGGCCCAGCGCTCGTCGTTCACCAGCGCGGTGGGCCCGGCATACCAGGTGATGTCGATCTGCGCGCTGAAGGCGCTGGCAAACCCGGCGGCAATTTCGCCCACGCGGGCCTTCACGTTCTGCTGCACCTCCGTGCGGTGGGTGCGAAGCGTGCCCTCCAGCTCGACGCTCTCGGGCAGCACGTTCCAGGTGTTACCCCCTGCGATGCGCGTCACGCTCAGCACCACCGAATCCAGCGTGTTGACGTTGCGGCTGGCGACGCTTTGCAGCGCCGTCACCAGTTGGCTCGCCAGCACAATGGCGTCGTTGCCTTCGTGCGGGCGGGCCGCATGTGCGCCCTTGCCGGTGATGCGGATCACGAAGCGATCGACGTTGGCATAAAACGGTCCGCCGCGGGTGGCGAACTCACCGACCGGCAGGCCCGGCTCGTTGTGCATACCGAAAATGGCGCTGACGTCACGCAGGGCACCGGCACGCACCATGCTCTTCGCACCGCCAAAGTTCTCTTCGGCAGGTTGAAACAGGATACGCACCCTGCCGTTAAGTGAGGCTTCCCGCTCTTTGAGCTTTAACGCGGCGCCGAGGATCACGCTGGTGTGGATATCGTGTCCGCAGGCGTGCATCACGCCTGCATGCTGCGAGCTAAACGGCACGCCGCTGCGCTCTTCAATTGGCAGGGCATCAATGTCTGCCCGCAGCGCAATCAGCTTGCTACCGGTTCCAATTTCCGCCACCAGACCGGTCGGCAGATCGTAAGGCTGTGGGGGAATACCGGCATTCGTCAGCCACTGGCGCAGGCGCGCGGTGGTCTCCACTTCCTGGCCGGACAGCTCCGGGTTCCGGTGCAGCTCACGACGCCAGGCAATCAGTTGTTCGCCGAAGCTCATACGGTGACCTCCCTGTTAAGACGCGCCTCGGCCAGCAGACGCAGAGACGCGACGCGCGTTGCCCCCTCCGCGACCGGCGTGTCGATGATAAATTCGTCAATGCCCCACTGTTCGTGCAGCGCGTTAAGCTGTTCCAGCACCGACTCAGCTGTTCCCGCCAGCAGCGACTGGGCCTGACGGGCAATGCGTACCGGCTCGCTCCCCGCCTGACGGGCAAAGGCGTAGGCCTGCTCCTCACTGGCGACGGTTACGCGCTGGCCGTTTGCCAGCTCAACGCCCCACACTTCGACCTTCTGCGCCAGCCCGTCCGCTTCGGCCTGGGTCGGCGCGACAACCGCCTGCACCGCCACAATCACCTCCCGCGCGCTGTTCTTCCGCCAGATCGATACCACCTCGCGCAGCAGCTCCGGATCGCCGTTCAGGTGTGCGGCAAAGACGAAGTGCCAGTCGAGCGATGCGGCGAGCAGCGCGCTTTCGGGGCTGGCCCCCAGCAGGAAACCTTGTGCAGGGACCGGCGGCAACGGCGTGGCACGAACGGCCTCTTCCGCCGACTGGTTTTCAGGACGGATCCAGCGATCGAGCTGGTCCAGCTGTTCGGCAAAGCTGCCCTTTTCCTGCTGATTCAGGCCCTGCTGAAGCGCGCGGGTTGAGAGCGGCAAACCACCGGGGGCTTTCCCGACGCCCAGATCCACGCGACCCGGCGCCAGCGCGGCCAGAACGTTAAAGTTTTCAGCGACTTTATAGGGGCTATAGTGTTGAAGCATGACGCCGCCAGAGCCCACACGGATGCGCTTTGTTTGCCCGAGGATCCAGGCAATCAGCAGTTCCGGCGAGGGGCTGGCGAGTTGCGGGGTATTGTGGTGTTCGGCAATCCAGAAGCGGTGATAGCCCAGATTTTCTGCCTGTTGCGCCAGCGCTAACGTCCGCGCCAGCGCATCGGCAGCCGTTTCATTTTCAGCGATGGGGCTTTTATCCAGAATGCTGATTCGCCATGACATGTTGCGTTCTCGTTTGACTTAACATGTCGACATTATTAAAGGCGTATTTCACCACTGAGAAACAATTAATTTACATTTGGTTTGCCGGAAATCAGATATATAAAACCCTACTAAGAATAAGATTTTAAGGCGGCAATCAGCGTTTCCGCCTGCCCGCGGCGGGTAATATGGACGAAGCGGATATGCCCATATTGCGGGTTTTGCAGATCGGCTTCATAACGCGTGCGGTTGTTACGCCACGTTTTCATCGTCCAGATGAGAATCGACTCTTTACTGAAGAACGCGCGCCGGAAACTCTCTTTGTTCCCGGTTCCGGGCCAAAGCTCGTGTTTATGCCAGGCCCGTTTGATTGCCCTGTTGACGGCCTGCCAGAGGGTGCGGACAAACCCATAATCCACCCACACGACAACGTCTACATTACGCCATTTAACGGGCCGCGTGCGGTTATAGTTGCCGTCGAGTACCCAGTCTGGCGACGCCTGTAGCACCTGCTCAAGCTTTTCCTGAAACTCATCGTCCGGCGTTCCCTGCCATTCGGGTCGCCAGTAGAGTCTGTCCATCTCGATATAGGGAATAGCCAGTTCGGTCGCAATCTGCTTCGCCAGCGTGCTTTTTCCACTTCCGCTGGTTCCGATGACGTTAATTTTCACCTCAGCCTCCCTGTATTTACGAAAATGAGACCGAATCATAACGTTTTCATTCTGTTAACGAAATGCTTCCTGGTATTACCGCGGCGGTGTTACTCTCCTGTCTGGCAGTCTATTTATTCCCTGAGAAACGTCTGCAGCTGGCCAGTCTGGTGCTGCTGTTTGATCAACCGCGCCTGCAGCAGGCGATTGCCGTTTTTGGCGGTTAGCCGTTCGGGTACTGTTCGTCGGTCACTTTTTCCAGCCACGTTACCGGGCTGCCGTTTACCGCTTCGGCGATGGCGATATGCGTCATCGCCGTTTGCGCACTTGCGCCGTGCCAGTGCTTCACGCCGGGTGGGATCCAGGCGATATCGCCCTGATTCAGGATTTCCGCCTCTTCGCCCCACGCCTGTAACCAGCCGCGCCCCTGCGTCACAATCAGCGTTTGTCCCAGGGGATGCGTATGCCAGGCCGTGCGCGCCCCCGGCTCAAAGGTCACGGTTGCCCCGCCGACGCTGGCAGGTTCGCTCGCCTGAAAGGGCGCGTCAATGCGAACAGCGCCGGTAAACCAGGCCTCCGGGCCTGTTGCTGAAGGTAATGAACCGCTGCGGATAATTTTCATCTTTTGCTCCTTGTTGACTGTTGCGTTAACAGTAGCGCAAAGCATTCTGGAGCATTAGGGTACATAATGAGATAGAACACATGACTCAAATTCATAAATAGAACCGCAATGCTAAAAGATAATTTCAACGACCTGCTCTCCTTTATGGTAGTGGCCCGCGAGCGCAGCTTTACGCGCGCAGCGGCGCAGCTGGGCGTCTCGCAATCGGCACTGAGTCATGCGATGCGCAAGCTTGAAGCGCGATTAGACGTTCGCCTGTTAACCCGCACAACCCGCAGCGTGGTTCCGACACCCGCGGGTGAGCAGCTCTTTTCGCGCCTCAGCCCGCATCTGCAGGAGATCGAACAGGAACTCACGGCGCTTTGCAGCACCCGCGACAAACCCGCAGGCGCTATCCGCATCGTCGCCGGCGAGCACGCGATGAACGCCGTGCTCTGGCCGGCACTGAAGGCTTTTATGCTGCAGTATCCTGAAATCAACGTCGAAGTGACGGTCGACAACGGCCTGACAGATATCGTCGATGGCCGCTTCGACGCGGGGGTACGCCTGGGTGAACAGGTGGCAAAAGATATGATTGCGGTGCGGATAGCGCCGGACATGCGCATGGCGGTCGTCGGCTCCCCGGATTACCTGGCTCGTTTTGGCGTGCCGCTCGTGCCGGAGCAGCTGGGTGAACACCGCTGTATCAATCTCCGCCTGCCCACCCGAGGGGCAGTGTATGACTGGGAGTTTGAGCGCGACGGGCGCGAGCTTCGGGTGCGGGTTGAAGGACAGCTTACACTGAGTAATCTGTCGCAGCGCATCGACGCGGCGGAGAGTGGCCTCGGATTAGCCTACGTGCCCGAGTCCTCGGTCCTGGACGCCCTTCAGTACGGACGGCTCGTCAGGGTCCTTGAGTCCTGGTGCCCCACGTTTGAAGGATATCACCTCTATTATCCAAGCCGTCGACAGCACACAACCGCGTTCAGGTTGCTTCTCGATGCCCTGCGGCAGTAAAAATTTATACCATCTGGTAATAATTAAGGGAATCTGATGATTAAATAAACAACGTCGCGATTGTTTTGACTAAAAACTCTTCACGATTCAGCGTGTTGTGATCCCCCTCTGCTCTGACCACACGATTTCCTTCGACGTGCATCACTTTCGGCACGGTTATATTTTGCGTCGCTTATCAATTGCAGGTAGGATGCCTCGCCATGTTTCGCCTTATCCATACGCAGAATGACTGGGAAGGCGGCATGTGTTTGCGCAGAAGCAATCGTTTGTATTGCGCTCTGCCAGGCAGGACTATCACGATAATGGTTCAGACAGGCAAACAGGTAACTCAATGAAAACAAGCAATAAAAGCGCAGCCGATCATCACGCTGCGAAACGTCGCTGGTTGAACTCCCACGAAGAGGGCTACCACAAAGCGATGGGCAACCGTCAGGTTCAAATGATCGCCATCGGCGGCGCTATCGGAACGGGTCTGTTTTTAGGTGCTGGCGCGCGTCTGCAGATGGCGGGCCCGGCTCTCGCCCTGGTCTATCTGGTGTGCGGGATCTTCTCTTTCTTCATTCTTCGCGCGCTGGGTGAACTGGTACTGCATCGCCCTTCCAGCGGAAGCTTCGTCTCTTACGCCCGAGAATTCCTCGGTGAAAAAGCCGCCTACGTGGCAGGCTGGATGTACTTCGTCAACTGGGCGATGACCGGTATCGTCGATATCACCGCCGTTGCGCTGTATATGCACTACTGGGGCGCGTTCGGTGATGTGCCGCAGTGGGTCTTTGCCCTTGGCGCGCTGGCGATCGTCGGCACCATGAACATGATCGGCGTGAAGTGGTTCGCCGAGATGGAGTTCTGGTTTGCGCTGGTCAAAGTGCTCGCCATTGTGATTTTCCTGGTGGTCGGTACCGTCTTCCTCGGCAGCGGCAAGCCGCTGGACGGCAATGCTACCGGCTTCCACCTGATAACCGATAACGGCGGTTTCTTCCCGCACGGTCTGCTGCCTGCGCTGGTTCTGGTGCAGGGCGTGGTGTTTGCCTTTGCCTCTATTGAGCTGGTCGGTACCGCTGCGGGCGAATGTAAAGACCCACAAACGATGGTGCCAAAAGCCATTAACAGCGTGATCTGGCGTATCGGTCTGTTCTACGTCGGCTCCGTGGTGCTGCTGGTTCTGCTGCTGCCGTGGAACGCCTATCAGGCCGGCCAGAGCCCGTTCGTCACCTTCTTCTCGAAGCTCGGCGTGCCTTACGTGGGCAGCATCATGAACATCGTGGTGCTGACGGCGGCGCTCTCCAGCCTGAACTCCGGACTTTACTCTACCGGGCGTATCCTGCGCTCCATGTCGATGGGCGGTTCAGCGCCGAAGTTCATGTCGAAGATGAGCAAGCAGCACGTGCCTTACGCAGGCATTCTTGCCACGCTGGTGGTGTATGTCTTCGGCGTTTTCCTGAACTATCTGGTGCCGTCTCAGGTCTTTGAGATCGTTCTGAACGTGGCCGCACTCGGCATTATCGCTTCCTGGGCCTTTATCGTGGTCTGCCAGATGCGTCTGCGTAAAGCCATTAAAGAAGGCAAAGCCGCAGATATCAGCTTTAAGCTGCCGGGCGCGCCGGTGACCTCCTGGCTCACCCTGCTCTTCCTGTTCAGCGTGCTGGTGCTGATGGCGTTCGACTACCCGAACGGCACCTATACCATCGCCACCATCCCGCTGCTGGCCGTGCTGCTGATCGCTGGCTGGTTCGGCGTGCGTAAGCGCGTTCACGAAATTCACAGCACCGCGCCGGTTCATCCTGACGATGAAAAACACGACGCGCCGCTGGTGGAAGAGACCTCGCGTTAAGCATCAAACAGGTATTAAAAAGGGAAGGCATATGCCTTCCCTTTTTTTATATTACAGCGCGATACGAATCACATCGTCAGGCTGGGTCGCTTCCTGTTGGCGGGTAGATTTCTGCTTCACCGTCACGTAAAGCGTTTTGCCATCCGCAGAGAGCGCCAGGCTGTTCGGGTAGACCGGCGTATCGAACGTTTTCGTCACTTTGTAGGTCTTCGCGTCAATCACGCTCACCTTGCCGGCCTCACGGTGCGTCACGTAGGCTTCATTGCGAGCCGGATTAAACAGAACGGCCAGGGATTCAGGCGCGGCGATTTTCTCGATCACGCTGCCGTCTTTCAGGCTCACCGCCAGCACTTCCGGCTGTTTTGAATCGGTCAGGAACGCGCGCTGACCGGCGGTGTCCAGGCTCAGGTTCAGATAGAAGTGCTCTTTTCCGTCGTCCTGCACTTTTTTGCGGCTCAGGATTTTGTTGGTGGCGGTATCAATGGTGACCAGCTCACCGTCTGCATTGGTGGTGTACAGGCGTTTCGCCTTTGCATCCAGCGCCAGACCGGTACTGTATGTGCCGGTGTTGGCAATGGTCTCTTTCAGCTTCAGCTTTGCGCCATCCACGACCCAAATCACGCTCTCTTTGCCGACTCCGGTGATGTAAATCGTGTTGCTCGCGTCATCCGCCACCAGCTGGCGCGGCTGCAGCGGCTTGACGGTTTCACTGCGCTGGCGGCTATCAAGCACCAGTCGCCCTTTCACGTCGCCCGTTTTCGCATCAATGGCCGTCACTGCGCCGTTGATCGTATTACCCAGCCACAGGGTTTGCGTCGCGCCGTCGAGGGTGGCGCCAAACGGTTTGAGATCGCTATGAATGGCCTGCGTCACCTCAAGCGTAGCAGGATCGAGGCGATAGATAACGCCACCCTTGTCGAGTTTACGGCTTTGCGACGTCGCAACCCACAGGGCGTTCTCCTGCTGGCTGACCGCCATTTCATAGGCACCTTTACCCACCGCTTTACGCAGCATCTCTTCGGCGGCATGCGCCTGGAAGGTTCCGGCAAACAGTAAAGCGGCAGACAGCAGAGACGTACTCAGGCGTGGCGAGCTCAGATGGCGTAAAGACATAACAATTCCTTTTTTGAAAATTGGGGGTACTGCTGACATCGCTTCCGGCTGGCAACGTCATGGCATTGCCGTTTTGATAATGAGAATAGTAATCATTAATAAGTTAAAAGTGGAGTTTTTCTTTTCCCTATTGCCTTTCATTAACGCAATGTGCGGTTATAGTTTTCAAAACATTTACAAAACCTTTAACATGTATGGACATGTTCCATTTGGTTCGTTTATACATCACAACCGGTTTTACTCATGAAAATCATATCTGCCCGTAAGGCATCTCTCCCGCTGCTGCTGGTTCCCGTTGTTTTTGCGCCTCTAAGCGCGATGAGCGCAGAGGAACAGACCATGATCGTCAGCGCCACGCCGCAAACCGTATCAGAGCTTGATACTCCGGCGGCGGTCAGCGTCGTGAATGGCGAGGATATGCGCCACGCCGCGCCGCGCATTAATCTCTCCGAATCGCTTGGCAGCGTTCCGGGACTACAGATTCAGAACCGTCAGAACTATGCTCAGGATCTCCAGCTTTCGATGCGCGGGTTTGGTGCCCGCTCAACGTTTGGCGTGCGCGGCATTCGCATGTACGTCGACGGTATTCCAGCCACCATGCCGGACGGACAGGGCCAGACCTCCAACATCGATCTCTCCAGCATTGACAGCGTTGAGGTGCTGCGCGGTCCCTTCTCCGCCCTGTATGGCAACGCCTCTGGCGGCGTGATTAACATCAATACGCAAACCGGGCAGCAGCCGCCGACCATCGAGGCAAGCAGCTATTACGGCAGTTACGGGACATGGCGCTACGGCATGAAAGCCACCGGCGCAATGGGCGATGGCACCCATGCCGGGGACGTGGATTACACCGTATCCACCACCCGCTTCACCACTAAAGGCTACCGCGACCACAGCGGCGCGCGGAAGAATCTCGCTAATGCCAAACTGGGCGTACGCATTGACGATGCCAGCAAGTTAACGCTGATTTTTAACAGCGTGGACATGAAAGCAAACGATCCGGGCGGGCTGAGCTATCAGGAGTGGCAGGATAACCCGCGTCAGTCCCCGCGCGGCGATCAGTACAACACGCGCAAGACCATCAAGCAGACTCAGGCGGGGCTGCGCTACGACCGCCAGCTTAGCGCTCAGGACGATCTCAGCGTGATGATGTACGCCGGCGAGCGTGAAATGACCCAGTACCAGTCGATTCCCTACCAGCCGCAGCTGAGGCCTTCTCACTCCGGCGGCGTGATCGATATGCAGCGTCATTATCAGGGGGTTGATACCCGCTGGACACACCGCGGCGAGCTGCTGGTGCCGGTCACCTTCACCACCGGTCTGAACTATGAAAATATGAGTGAAGATCGTCGCGGGTACGAGAACTTCGTGATGAACAACGGCGTGCCGGATTACGGCGTGAAGGGTGATAAACGCCGGAACGAACGTAACCTGATGTGGAACGTCGACCCTTACCTGCAGACCAGCTGGCAGCTGACGCAGAAACTGTCCGTGGATGCGGGCGTGCGTTATAGCTCGGTCTGGTTTGATTCTAACGACCATTACGTTACGCCGGGCAACGGCGACGACAGCGGTGACGCGAGCTATCACAAGTGGCTCCCGGCGGGCTCCGTGAAGTATGCGGTGACGGACGCGTGGAACCTCTACGCTGCCGCAGGGCGTGGGTTCGAAACGCCAACCATCAACGAGCTTTCGTATCGCGCCGATAACCAGGGCGGCCTGAATATCGGCCTGCAGCCTTCCACGAACAACACGTATGAGGTGGGCAGCAAAACCCGCATTGGCAATGGCCTGCTGACGGCAGCGCTGTTCCGCACCGATACGGATGACGAGATCGTGGTGGATGCCAGCTCTGGTGGCCGCACAAGCTATAAAAATGCCGGAAAGACCCGCCGTCAGGGAGTCGAAGTGTCTCTCGATCAGCAGTTTGCTGAGAACTGGAAGCTGAAAATGGCGTGGACCTACCTTGATGCCACCTACCGGACCAACGTCTGCGGCGACGCGGACTGTAACGGTAACCGTATGCCGGGCATTGCCCGCAATATGGGCTATGCGTCGTTTGGCTGGCAGCCTGAAGAAGGCTGGTACGCGGGCTCGGACGTGCGCTACATGAGCGATATCATGGCCGACGACGAGAACACGGCGAAAGCGCCATCGTACACGGTGGTCGGGCTGAATACCGGGTATAAATTCAACTACGGCAACTGGGGGATGGACGTCTTTGGCCGCGTAGATAACCTGTTCGACAAAGAGTACGTTGGCTCGGTTATTGTCAACGAATCCAACGGGCGTTATTACGAGCCAGCGCCTGGCCGTAACTACGGTGTGGGTCTGTCGGTGTCTTATCGATTCGAGTAACAAATAAGTAAAGTTTATTTTATACCGAAAATAACGATCCTGATGGCAAAATGCCATCAGGAGTTATTCACCAGATAAATAAATAGACGCGGTATATAGTCGCTCTGTTAAATTATCTCTCAGTTAAAATATTGTCGCTGTAAAAGCGTATTCGCTTCATCAATCGATTTTTCAATCGCCTTCTGGCTGGCGTCGACATCCCGGCGTTCCAGGGCTGAAAGCAGTTCGTCATAGTGATACGTCGCTTCCTTAATGTCATTAAGCTCCTGGTGCAGATAGTTAATGCAAGGCCCGATGCGCACCCAAAGCTGTTCAATTAATGCATTCAGCGTGGGCATTTCCGCGTACTGATAAAGCGTAAAGCGGAAGATGCGATTTGCCTGCAATGCCTGCTGAACGTTCCCGTTGCGCATGGCCTCATGAAACGCTTCCGACAATTTGCGCAACGTCTCGATCTTTTGGTCAGACATATTCTGACAGGCTGCGGCAACCGCCATGGGTTCAAGCTGCTTGCGAATAGCGTTGATTTCGTTATAACGGTCCAGCGTCACCTCCGGCACCAGAAATGCCTGTGCTGGCGTGGCATGTAATGCCCCTGCTGACACCAGACGCAGCAGCGCCTCGCGCACTGGGGTAATGCTGGTTCCTAATTTGTCGGCGATCTCTTTCGTAATCAGTCGTGCACCCGGTTTAAGGGAGCCTGTAATTAACGCTCCTTTCAAACTGAGTTCAACTTGCATGGTAAGACTGATCCTTTGGGCTTTTTCTAAGTGATCCAAATCAAGCATGTTCAATTCCTGTAGCTAAAACTTAATGCTATTTTTAAACGCCAGTTTTAATAAAACGACGCTGGTCCGATATATCCTGTATCGTCATGCCTGGTGGTGGGAAGTACGTAAAACAGCAAAAAATGCAAAATGTGTTTTTTTTATCGGTTTCGGGCTCATCCGGGATGATGGCGCGAAAAGCCATGTCCGTTAATTAAAGACAATATATCGTATCTTCACAAATAAATATGGCGGGAAACCCCGCCATAGTGCCTTTTATTTATTGTCACCCGCGACGCGAATCACGACTTTACCGAAGTTTTTTCCTTCCAGCAGGCCAATCAGCGCTTCAGGCGCGTTTTCCAGCCCGTCCGTCACCTGTTCACGATAGTGAATTTTGCCCTCCTGCACCCAGCGCCCCATCTCTTCCTGAAACTCATGAATGCGGTGGCCGTAGTCCTGGGCAATGATAAAGCCCTGCATCCGGATGCGTTTCTTCAGAATCGTCCCCATCAGAAGCGGCAAACGGTCCGGTCCGTCAGGCAGCCCCGTTGCATTGTAGCCGCTCACCAGGCCACACACCGGCACGCGCGCGGAGGTATTCAGCAGCGGCAGCACGGCGTCAAACACTTTCCCTCCGACGTTTTCATAGTAGACATCAATGCCTTTCGGACAGGCGCGTTTCAGCTGCTCAGCGAAATCCGCCGCGTGGTGATCGAGACACACGTCAAATCCAAGAACCTCAACGGCGTGGCGGCATTTTTCTGCCCCACCGGCTACCCCGACCACGCGGCAGCCTTTAATTTTACCGATCTGCCCGACGGTCGCCCCAACCGGGCCCGTCGCGGCGGCGACCACCAGCGTTTCACCCGCTTTCGGTTGTCCGATATCCAGCAACCCCATGTAGGCGGTAAAGCCCGGCATCCCAAGAATGCCCAGCGCCCAGGAGGGATGGGTGGGATTATCGCCCAGCTTGACCAGGCCGCTGCCGTCCGAAAGCGCGTACTCCTGCCAGCCGCTGTAGCTCAGCACCCATTCACCCGCTTTAAAGTCGGGGTGGTTTGACTGCTCAACGCGGCTAACCGTTCCCCCTACCATCACCGCACCAATCTCAACCGGCGGAGAATAGGATGGCGCATCGCTCATGCGGCCCCGCATGTAAGGGTCCAGCGACAGCCAGACGGTGCGAAGCAGCAGCTGCCCCGCCTGAGGAGCAGGAACGGGCTGCTCTTCCAGACGAAAATTCTCCGCCACCGGCGCGCCCTGTGGGCGAGAGGCCAGCACCCAGCGGCGGTTTTGCGAAACAGATTGATTCATCGGATTCTCCTTCTGGTACAAATGTCATTACAGCCTGGCTCACGATCGGCATTATCGCCTTAACATTACGAGGCAGACTGGTTAAGCCGGACCACAAGATAGATGCAGGTTTCATTCGTTTCGTTGATAAAACGGCAGTCGTTTGGCGGCCCCAGCTCCAGACAGTCTCCGGCCTTCATCTCGTGGCGAGTATCGCCCTCCTGGAATACCAGCTCGCCGGACTGCAGCCAGATCAGCTGCCGCGCGAGCGCGTAGGAGGACGCCGGCATCGGGACGTCGCTCCCCGCGGGCAGTTCAATCTGAACGAGGTCGATAGGCAGATCGGTACGGGGAGAAACGTGGCGACGAAGGTAGTGGGTTTGCGGATCGCGCCAGACGGGCTGGTTCGCCAGGCGCAGAAGTTTTCCCTCCTGCATCTCGGCTCTGGCAATCAGGGTCGACATGCTGATCCCAAACGCGCCTGACAGACGGGCAAGCAAGGTTGCCGTCGGGCTGCTGTCGCCGCGCTCTATCTTGTGGATCATGGCGCGAGATACGCCTGCCCGCTCGGCCAGCTCGCTAAGAGACCAGCCGCGTGATTCACGTTCGAGGCGAATTCTGGCGCTAATACGCTGATTCATTGTGTCTGTTATTGTGTTCATAACGTCATACTAAAGCGTATGAACGCCGTTTCAATGGGGCACATAATCATTCTCACGTAGCGCTCTGACGATACAGTTGTGTAATATCATATCTATAGCGTAATACTATAGTAAACAACATACAGAGGTTTAATCATGATCGTTCGTCACGCCTGTAAAGAAGACTGCGCTGCGATAGGAGAGATCTATAACCATGCGGTGCTGCATACTGCCGCGATCTGGAACGATAAAACCGTTGATACCGATAACCGAATCGCCTGGTTCGAGGCCCGCACGCTCGCGGGTTACCCGGTTCTGGTGGCTGAGGATAATGGTGCGGTTACCGGGTACGCCTCTTTCGGCGACTGGCGCGCCTTCGACGGCTTTCGTCACACGGTTGAGCATTCGGTATATATCCATCCGGAGCATCAGGGTAAAGGCATTGGCCGCACGTTAATGAAAGCGCTGATCAATGAGGCCCGCGCCATCGGCAAACACGTGATGGTGGCCGGCATTGAAGCGCAAAATAAGGCCTCGATTCACCTCCACGAAACGCTCGGTTTTGTGACTACGGGGCAGATGCCGCAGGTGGGAACCAAGTTTGGCCGCTGGCTGGACTTAACCTTTATGCAGCTGCAGCTGGACGAGCGCAGCGACCCGGACGCAATCCCATGAATCAGTCGCTGACGCTGGCGTTCCTGGTGGCGGCGGGGATCGGTCTGGTGGTGCAAAACACCTTAATGGTGCGTATCACCCAGTCCTCCTCCACCATTCTTATCGCAATGCTGCTGAACTCCCTGGTCGGCATTGTGCTGTTTGTCAGCATTCTGCTGCTGAAGCAGGGCTTCGCCGGGTTCAGTGAGCTGGCCGCAACGGTGCGCTGGTGGACGCTGATCCCGGGGCTCCTGGGGTCGTTTTTTGTGTTTGCAAGCATCAGCGGCTACCAGAACGTGGGCGCGGCAACGACCATCGCGGTGCTGGTCGCAAGCCAGCTGATTGGCGGGCTGGTCCTTGACATGCTGAGAAGCCATGGCATTCCCCTGCGCGCGCTGATCGGCCCGGTATGCGGCGCGGTGATGCTGGTCGTCGGGGCCTGGCTGGTAGCGCGACGCCAGTTTTGATTACAGTATGGTGCCGCCCTTGATCAGCTGTTCCTGGCGCGCATCCATCTCCTCTTTGTGCTGCTTACCGTGGTGCGAAATCGCGGTACGCAGACGCTGCTGTTGGGCGTAACGGTCTTCACGGCTGAGATCGGCATCATCGCTCAATGCAATCAGCAGTTCGTTCATGTGGGCGATGACGCTCTCTTCGATGGCGGCATCCACGCGGGCGGTAACTTCGTTTAAATGTGACATTGTCACTCCTTGTTTTTGCCGGGTGGTGGCTTACGCCTCACCCGGCAATAAATGCTTAGTTCAGCTTCGCTTTAGAGAAATCGCTGCCCATCAGGCTCACGCTGTATCCGGTCACGTTGCTGCGGGTTGCAAAGAACGTTTTGCCGTTTGCCAGCGCGATCCACGGTGCCTGCTGGTAGAAAATCTCCTGCGCCTGGCCGTACAGTTTCGCACGCTCGGCCGGATCGCTGGTCAGCTTCGCTTTTTGCACCAGGGCATCATAACCCTTATCGCACCAGCGCGCGGCGTTTGACCCGGTTTTAATGCTGTTGCAGCCCAGCAGCACATCGGCAAAGTTGTCCGGGTCGCCGTTATCGGACATCCAGCCGAACAGCGCGGAGTCGTGCTCGCCTTTACGCATGCCGGAGAGGTATTCGCCCCACTCATAGGAGACAATTTTGGCCTTCACGCCGACTTTCGCCCAGTCGCTCTGGATCATCTCCGCGATACGACGCGAGTTAGGGTTATACGGACGCTGAACCGGCATTGACCACAGCGTGACTTCCGCGCCCTTCTCCAGCCCGGCCTGCTTCAGCAGCGCTTTTGCTTTATCAGGATCGTAGCTGTAGTCCTGCAGATCTTTATTAAAGCCCAGCATATTTGGCGGGATCGGCGATTTTGCCACCGTACCGGAGCCCATAAAGACCGCATTAACGATAGCCTTCTTGTCGGTCGCGTAGTTTAGCGCCTGACGCACCAGCACGTTATCGAACGGCTTTTTCTCGGTATTAAACGCCAGATAGCCAACATTCAGCGCATCGACAGAGTGCAGCGTCAGGTCTTTGTTCTTTTTAATCACGTCAAACTGAACCGGAGACGGCGCAGGAATAATCTGACACTCGTTGGTCTGCAATTTCGCCAGGCGGGTTTCCACGTTTGGCGTGATGGAGAAGATAAGATGTTTGGTCGGCACCTCGCCATCCCAGTAGTTCGGATTAGCGACGTAGCGGATCAGCGAGTCCACCTTGTACTGCTGGAGCACATAGGGCCCGGTACCGATCGGCCAGGTATCGACGTTCTCAGGCGTGCCTTTTTTCAGCATCACATCGGCGTATTCGGCGGAGAGGATCGACGCGAAATCCATTCCCCAGTCGGCCAGGAACGCGGCGTTGGGTTCACTCAGGGTGAACTGGACGTGATAATCGTCGACCTTTTTAACGTCCTGAATCAGCTTATCGAGCCCGACATCGTTGAAGTATTCGTAGTTGCCCTGGGACACATTATGGTACGGGTGTTTAGGGTCTTTCTGACGCATCACCGAGAAAATAACGTCATCGGCGTTAAAGTCGCGCGTCGGCTTGAAGTATTTGTTGCTGTTGAACTTCACCCCTTTGCGCAGGGTAAAGGTATAGGTCTTGCCGTCCGGTGAAATCGTCCAGGATTCCGCCAGTGACGGTACCGGGGTATTTTTCACCGGGTCGAAATTGATCAGGCGGTTGTACAGAACCTGAGAGCTGGCCACGAACGACGGGCCGGAGCTGGCGATTTGCGGGTTGAACGACTCTGGCGATGCCTCGGAGCAGTAAATAAGGGTGTCGTTGTTTGCCGCCCATGCGGCACCGGCTGGTAAAAGAGCGCTCAGCGCAAGGGCGAGCAGCGTTTTCCCTGTAGACATAGTTATAACCCTGACAGATTTATTATATAGGTCAGTAATAACAGCACAGCCCTTATCACCTGGCAAATAACGAAACACTATCAGGTTATTCTAAAGGCGCGTTTTTTGCCGGTTTTACCTCCAGTGCAAAAATAGGTGATTTGCCTTAAGTTACGTTATTCGTCAAGCACAACCGTCACGATCTATGCCGCAAGAAATCGGCGCTTTTAGCGTCTCTTCCTCCGTTTGTTTGCTTCCTCGTTTCGTTAAAGTAACGGTGTGAAGAAGTATATGGGATCAAATCGTGGCAAAAACTCTTTTACGCAGCGGTAATCTGGATGATTTTCAGGCCGTTGGCGGCGGCGGACAGGCCGTTTTTGAATCAGCGTTACAAATCCGGGAAGCGCTTCGATTGCGCAAACAGCAGGCCATAGTGGACTGTCTGGCTATTCCTCAGGTCAACGACAGCGGCGACCGCGTGGACTGGTATTCCCCCGTTGAGGGAAGCGTCACCAGCTGGAAGGCGGCCAGTGAAGACGACCGCTACCGCGCCCTGCGCTATCTGGAAAACACGCTTGCCAGCGTTGAGTCGTTAAGCAAGAAATGCCTCCAGTCGCCCAAAACCGCGCAGCAGCTTTTCGGCTCGCTGCTGTCGAAAGCGTTTCAGTTTCCCGGCGAGAATTTTGTTTTCCTGGTCGCAGGAAAGCCGATTATTTGCTTCTGGGGTTTTGTAAACCTGAACGAAAATGCGCGCGACGATGTCCTCGACTGCCTGCGTGAAGCGTTGATCCCCGAGCCTGCCCCCGTTGTGATTGAAGAGCCCGAGCCAGAGCCCACTCCCGAACCGGCCATCACCTTTGAAAAAGCAGACGAGCCGCTGATTGCGCCCGTCGCCGCCGTGCGTATTACGCCGGAAGAACTGTATGAGCCGGAGCCCGCGCCGGTTGTTGCGCAACCCGCTCAGGAACCTGCGCCTGTTGCCGTCACGAAAAAACGTCGCGTTCCCCTGTGGACCCTGCCGGTTGCCGCCGTGATTGTGGCAGCCGTTGCCGCGCCGCTGCTGTGGCCAAAACAGGCCCCTTCGGCAGAGCCCGCTCCGGCACCGGCTCCTGAGCCCGTGGCTATTGCACCGCAGCCGATCAAAGCGGTAGAGCCGCTGGCTATGAATCTCCCCCTGCATCAGGCTGAGGTCGTCGCCAGTAAAGAAAAAGAACCCGCTCCTGCGCCTGAAGCCGCACCGGTGGTAATTGTTCCGATCCCGAAAGATGCCATGGTGATGGAAGCCGGTCAGGTGAAAGCCGGGTCGACGCGCTTCCTGAACGGTACCTGGCGCGCGGTTCTCGACGTGAAAGATCCGGTCACCGGCAAGCCGCCCTCAATGCGCTATCAAATCCAGAACAATAAAGGTTTCGCCCGCGTCGTGCACGGCGACAACATTGTCTGCCGCGCGGAGATTTTCTCCGGGCTGCACAGCAATGGCGAGCTGATGATTAAAAGTCGCGGCAATGCCCGCTGCACCGACGGTTCCCGCTACCCGATGCCGGAAGTCGCCTGTAAAGCCGGGGCCAGCGATATCGCAGAATGTCGCGCTCGCTATGACGCCAACACCGTCGTCCCACTGACGTTCAAGAAAGCAGGTGCCTGATCCTATGCTGGTAAATCTTTGCGACTATAAACAAAGCGTCACGCTTATTGCCAACAGCGGCGTGCAGTTCCTGGATTTCGGCCTGACGCCGCAGGACACCGCCAGCAACGGGCGCTTCGTACGTAAAACCGCGAACGGCCCCCTTTTGCGACTCGATTTCGACCTGGTGAACGGGCGCTATACCCTGCCGGGGACGAACGGCGGTCAGCCTGAAGTGGTTAAACCGGAAACCACCATTCCGCTGCATCAGTCCCTTGCCGTGCTGGACGGCGTCTGGCTTCCCGTGCCCTTCCTGCGCTTCAACCCGCCGCGGACCTTTGTGGAAGGACCGGATAACTGGGCGCGCGTTCAGGTGCGCAAGCTCGAGAAGCCCGATACGGCAGGCAACTCGCACCGCGTCACCCTCGCGCTCGACAGCCAGATCGCGGAGCATGCCACTTCAGCCCTGTCGCCGGTTGAAAACGATATTCTGAATGGAACCCGCTTTGCGCTGGCGTGGCGCGATAGTGAGGTAGAAAGCTTCCTCGACCAGACCTGGATTGACGGCTGGCTGCGCGAGGCATTTACCCAGTATGCCGACGGCGTTGAAAACCGCTCTGAACGCGACCTGCATCAGGCGATGCGCAGTTTTGAATATCAGGCCCACTGGCTCAATGTACTGACCATGCTCGGTGAACAGCTCACCATTCCGGAAGTGAAATTTGTCACCCACACGCTCAGCACGCCTGCCATTCCGGTCGATCTGATCCTCGACGTGGGCAACACCCACACCTGCGGCGTCATTATTGAAGACCACGGTGATGCAAACGACGGGCTTCGGCAGACCGCCGAGCTGCAGGTTCGTTCGTTAAGCGAGCCCCAGTTCCTGAACGAACCTCTCTTTACCAGCCGTCTTGAATTCTCCGAAGCGCGTTTTGGCAAACAGCACTTCTCGGTGGAAAGCGGTCGCGAAGATGCGTTTGTCTGGCCGTCGATTGTTCGCGTAGGCGATGAAGCCCGCAAGCTGGCGATGCAGCGCCTGGGAACCGAAGGTAACAGCGGCATTTCCAGCCCGCGCCGCTACCTGTGGGATGAAACGCCTGTCGTGCAGGACTGGCGCTTTAGTCAGATGAACGGCAAAACCCAGCGTGAACCGCTCGCCACGGCGTTTCCGCTGATGAACCTGATGAACGATGACGGTGAGCCGCTGTTTACGCTGCCGCAGGACGAGCGGCTGCCGGTCTTTTCGCCGCAGTACAGCCGCAGCACGCTGATGACGCACATGCTGTGCGAGCTGCTGGCGCAGGCGCTGGGCCAGATCAACAGCGTCGCCACCCGCCTGCGCCTGGGCTTCCCGGCCTCGCCGCGCCAGCTGCGCACCCTGATCCTGACCCTGCCCTCGGCCATGCCGAAGCAGGAGCGCGAGATTTTCCGTCGCCGCATGTTTGAAGCCATTGCCATCGTCTGGAAAGCGATGGGCTGGCACCCGCAGGATGAAGATTTTGCCACCCGCAAGCAGCAGGAAAAAAGCGTGGTGCCGGTCCCTGAGATCCAGATGGAGTGGGATGAAGCCAGCTGCGGTCAGCTGGTGTGGCTGTATAACGAAGCGATTTCCCGTTTTGGCGGCCAGACGGAAGCCTTTTTCGCCTCACTCGCCCGCACGGATCGTGAACCTGAGCCAGGCGTGCAGCCGGGCCGCGCATTACGCGTCGCGTCTATCGACATCGGCGGTGGCACCACGGATATGGCAATAACCCACTACCAGCTTGATGACGGCTCCGGTAATAACGTCAAAATCACCCCGCAACTGCTGTTCCGCGAAGGGTTCAAGGTGGCGGGCGACGATACCCTGCTGGACGTGATTCAGCGCTATGTCCTGCCCGCCCTGCAAACGCAGCTGCAGAAATCCGGCATTGCGGACGCCTCACTGCTGATGGCGTCGCTGTTCGGCGACTCCGGGCGTATTGATACCCAGGCGGTACTGCGCCAGCAAACGGCGCTTCAGCTCTTTATGCCGATTGGCCACGCCATTCTTTCCGCGTGGGAAGCCAGCGACATTGACGATCCGCTGGCGGGCCTGCATGCCACCTTTGGCGAGCTCCTTGCGCAGAAACCAACCCGCAACGTGATGAACTATCTTCAGCAGGCAATCGATCATGCCCTGCCGGCGGGCTCAGAGGCGTTCGACCTGTTCGCCGTGCCGCTGCACGTGAACTTCCGCGAAATGCAGGATGCAATGCTGGCCGGTCAGTTTACGCTGACCTCGCCGCTTCACGCGGTGTGTGAAGCGATTTCCCATTACAGCTGCGATATTCTGCTCATCACCGGGCGCCCGGGCTGCCTGCCGGGCGTTCAGGCGCTGATTCGGCATCTGCAGCCGGTGCCGGTCAACCGCATCGTCTGGTTGGATAAATATCAGGTTCACGAGTGGTATCCCTTCAGCCAGCAGGGGCGCATAGGCAATCCGAAATCGACCGCCGCGGTGGGGGCCATGCTCTGCAGCCTGGCGCTCGATCTGCGTCTGCCGCGCTTTAACTTTAAGGCCGCGGACATTGGCGCCTATTCCACCGTGCGCTATCTGGGCGTGCTGGATAACACCGTCAATACCCTGCGCGAGGAAAACGTCTGGTATCAGGATATCGATCTCGATAAACCCGGCGCGAAGCTTGACGCCCGTCTGCACTTCCCGCTGCGCGGTAACGTTACCCTCGGCTTCCGCCAGCTGGCGAACGCGCGCTGGCCCGCCACGCCGCTTTATACGCTCAGCATCAACTCGGCTGAACTGGCAAAAGCGATTGCCGGCGACGGCGTGCTGAACGTGCGGCTTAAGCTCTGCGGCGGCAGCAAATTAGAGGGCCCTGAGTCCTTCGAGCTCAGCGATGCCTGGCTTCAGGACGGCACGCCGGTTGCGCCTGACGCGTTAACCTTCAAACTGAATACCCTGGCCGATCGCCGACACAGCGGTAGCCACTACTGGATCGACAGCGGGAGCGTATACCTGAAATGACAGCGACCACGACCACCACTCAGGCCTTAATCGGGTGGATTAATGAGACGCGCCTGACCGCCCCTGTGCTGGATAACGATGCTGATGCCCTGCTTGCTCGCATCAACGCGGCGCAGGCGCGGGAGCAGGCCATTGAACACGCCCTGACCCGCCGGAGCAGCATTGGGCTTTACGGCCATTCTCAGAGCGCCAAAGCGCACCTGCTGCTGTCGCTGTGCGGCAGCGGTAACGGGCGCCTGAACGTGATGCCGGGCCAGCGCACCTTTGACTATTTTTCGCATATTAACCCAGGGCATGCCCTGACCAACATGGCCGTGCGCTTCACACGAGACACCCCGGAGGTAGCGGATGAGGCGTTTCCGCTGCGTCTGAGCCTGGTCACAGAGGCCGAACTGGTACAGCTGTTTATTGCCCGCACGACGCTGCACCCGCAGATGCGCGCGGTGGATAAGGCGGTCATTGAGACGCGTCTGGAGAAATGGCGCGGCCTTCGCCAGCCGCAGAGCGTGCCCGGCATCACGGCGCAGGATGTGGGTGCGATTTCGCGTTTCTGGCAAAGCACGGTACCCGCCGCGAGACAGCAAATTGATGACGCCCTGTGGCATGAGTTTGCCCAGCTGGTGCCATCGCTCGATCTCAGCACCCGCGCCAGCGTCTGGTCGCTACTGTGGGGCGAGCAACAGGAGTTAACCCAGCAGTGGCTGAAGCTTGCCCACGTGCTGCATCAGACCAGCCATGCGAGCGAGCTGGCTGCGCCGCTGAGCCTGCTGGTGGACAGCTTTGGTCTGCCTGGTGAAGGGTTCCTGACGCACGGTACCTTAACCCAGCAGGAAACTCAGGAGACGCTGCTTCATCCGCTGAACAACGGTGAAATGCTCAACGCCATCAGCATCCCGGTCGACGTGCTTGCCTTCCTTACCCGCGAGCTGGTCTTGCCGGTTGAGAATGGCGCGCTGGATAACGTTGATATCATTGATATTCCGGTCTTTGAATACGGCAGTGCCGATCCTTTAGTACAGGCTAAATGCCAGTGGCTGTTTGAACATTACCGCCAGCAGCTCCAGCCGGATGTGCTGGTTATCTGCAACGCGACAGCGCGGCACGAGCAGACGGCCCAAAAAGCAAAAGTGTTAATTAACTGGATTAAAGAGACCCAGCCTGCCGAGGAGTCTGCCCTGCCGGGGCTGGTGTGGGCGATCACCCCGCATGACGCTCGTTTCACTACCCGACAGAATCTCGATGAAGCCGTACAGCATCTGCTGGGCAAGCCAGGCCTGCGCTGGGGAACTCTGCAGGCGCTGGACAGCCACAGCATGCAGCGCGTCATTGAGTGGTTGTCTCAGGCGACGCTCCCGGCACAGCGGCAGAAGCGTCTCGGCACGCTGAAAAACCTGCTGCGGCAGGAGATCGCGTCGCTGATGCAAAGCTATCTGGCGCCGCTGGTTGAGGAACCGGGTACGCGACGTGCTCAGGCCGAAAACATGGTGCGCACGCTGCAAAGCAGTGCCGCCCGTCACGGCGAGCTGCTTGAGGGCCTGCTGCCGCCGCTGAAAGCCTTTGAAACGCTGCTCGCCGTTCAGCAGCCGCGCGAGGAGCAGGTGAACGGGCTGTTCACGGACACCATCGATCTGTTCGCCGATAACGCCCAGGAAAGCGCAGGACGATTCCAGACAAAAGACAAAGCGCGCCTGGCGCACAGAGTATGGATAAATCATCTGCGCCAGTGGAGCCGCAATGAAGCTACCGCCGCCCGTCTTGGTCTGGAGCCCGCGGTGCTGCAGCAAATCGCGGATGTGCTGGTGGTAACCAGCTACCGGCTTAATCTGCCGCAACAGCTTCAGCGCATTGTCGACGCGGATAAAAGCAGCGCGGCGCAGCTGCATGCGGTGATAGGGAATTTCGTTGGCTGGCTGGGTTACGACCAGACCCCGTCAGCAGAACGCCCCGCAAGCCGCATTCGCAAAGGTCAGGCAATCTTTGTTACGCCCGTCGTCAGCAGTGCCGCACCGCGCCTGACGCGTCTGGGGGAGCAGCCTGTTCATGCGGCCACCGCGTACGTTTACGACTGGCTGGTTGCCCTCTATAGCCGGGCAATCGAAAACATTGATTATCAGCACCCGCATGATGTTCAGCCTGACGCACGTCGGGCACTGCGGGCTTTAATCCTGTAGCGGCCTATCTTGCCGGGTAGCGCTGCGCTTACCCGGCCTGTATTCCGCGACGATAATCACGCCGCCATACACTCCGCTAACGCCTGCGCCAGTGCCGACGGGTTTTCCCACGACATGGAGTGCCCCGCCGCAGGGATGATTTTGACCTCAACGCCCTTCAGCTTCAGATTATCCACATCGTCATCCGGCAGTGAGAGCTCACCAAAAATCAACGTCACCGGGCAAGGCAGCGACAGAAATTGCGCTTCCCAGTCCGGCTCAACACCGGCGACCAGGCTTGATGCGCCGCGCCAGACGGCATAGGGTGCATTGCTTTGCAGGCACCCGGCCCAGGCGGTGGTCTCTTTACGGAGCATGGCATTATAGCCCTGCGCCACAAACTGGTGTTCGGTTTGCGCCGCAATAGCGCGGCTAAACATCCCCCCACCGGCGTGAAAATTGGGCTCCGACACCATCAGTCCCTTCACGCGCGGTGCCAGCAGCCCCGCCGTTTCTATAGCAATGCTGCCGCCCATGCTGTGACCGTATAACCAGAAGGCATCCAGCTGAAGATGGTCAATCAACTCCGCCACGACGCGCGCCTGTTCAGTCGTTTTATAGCTGTAATGTTCAGGCTTATCGCTGTAACCGCTGCCGGGTAAATCGATGAGAATAGCTCTGCGCCAGCCAAACTGAGGGTCTCGGACGACGCGAGGATATTCATAGGAAGAGGCGCAGCCCAATCCGTGGATAAAGACTACGGGATCGCCTGAGCCGGGCAAATCATGCCAGCGCACGGTGCAACCCGCATGCTGCGAGTAAAAACTGTTCATAAGCACTCCTTTTACGATGCACTGTGTATTTATACAGCTACCGTAACTGGAATGCTATGTTCATCTTTCGAAAATGGAAGGATGCTTCAGAAAAGAGAAATCAGCAGCGCAACGGGGAAACTCATCGGCCAGGTCGACCCGACCAGAAACGCGCTAAGCAGGCGGATGCGCTTGCGGTCTTTAGAAAGGAACCAGGTAATTAATGCACAGATGGAAGCCATCACTGCGTAAAAAACCAACATCTTTTGATACAACGTCATTCTGTATACCAGAGCCGAAAAAATAACCGCACGCAATATGCGTCAAATGTTGATACAGATCAAGTTTTTTCATTACATAATAACCACTTAAATATTAAGGCTAATAACAACTGAGTATTTTGTATTACAAACAGGGGGAGCCACCCATTATCTTTATTGATAACATGCAAGTTAAATGCACTTTTTGATAAATTCTCTCTTCCGCAAAGGCGTCTAATAAAGGCAGACATACATGGGAGGCAATATGCTACGCATTCCGCAAAGCTGTATTCATACCCGCTCTACCCCTTTCTGGAATAAAGAAACCGCCCCCGCCGGGATCTTTCAGCGTCATCTCGACACGGGTACCCGTCCGGGCGTTTATCCCCGCCTGTCCGTTATGCAGGGTGCTATCCGCTACCTGGGTTATGCTGATGAACATGTCCCTGAGCCTGACAGCACACTGATTATCAGGGCCGGCCACTTCGGTGTTTTTCCCCCTGAGAAATGGCATCACATCGAGGTGATGAGCGACGACACGCTGTTCAATATTGAATTTTTCGTCGAACCAGAGGTGTTGAAGTCGCTTTAAGCGGCTTTTATTTACGAGGTAACCCTTATGCTACGTATCCCTGAGAATTTTGTTCATACCCGCTCCACGCCATTCTGGAACAAAGACACCGCGCCAAAAGCCCTTTTCACCCACCATAATACGAAAGCCAGCGTATATGGCCGTTTGTCGGTGATGCAGGGTGCGGTGCGCTATTTCGGTTTCCCGAACGCTGACGCGACCGAACCGGATCTGGAGCTGGTGATTGAAGCCGGATCGTTTGGCATCTCACCGCCGGAGAAATGGCACCGCATCGAGCTATTGACCGACGATACCTATTTCAATATCGACTTTTTTGCCGATCCTGACGTTACGCTTCAGGGGGCTGGCATCGGCAAAGTGGTCAATACACATAAGGAGTAACCGCGTGGGTAAAGCAACGTACACAGTGACCGTGACCAACAACAGCAACGGCGTCTCGGTGGATTATGAAACAGAGGCCCCCATGGAGTTGCTCATCCCCGACGTCGCCGCAGACGTGGTAAAAGATCTGGTGAATACCGTCCGCGCTTACGACACGGAAAATGAGCACGAGGTGTGTGGCTGGTAAAGCAAACGCCCGGCGATGCAGACCGCCGGGCATGATTTTCTAGTGTTTAATCATCACATGCCGGACAACCGTATAATCCTCAAGCCCGTATACCGACATATCCTTTCCATAGCCAGACAATTTCATGCCGCCGTGCGGCATTTCGCTCACCAGCATAAAGTGGGTATTCACCCAGGTGCAGCCGTACTGCAGGCGTGCGCTCAGGCGATGGGCGCGTCCCACGTCTTTCGTCCAGACCGACGACGCCAGGCCGTATTGCGAATCGTTCGCCCAGGCCAGGACCTGCGCTTCATCGTCGAATTCGGTGACGCTCACCACCGGTCCAAACACTTCGCGCTGAACGATGGCATCGTCCTGTTTCGCCCCGGCCAGCAACGTTGGCTGGAAGTAGTAGCCCGCCCCCTCTTTTTTGCTCCCGCCCGTCACCACGCGGATATGGCCAAGGGCTTTCGCCTCGTCAACCGCCTGACAGACGCGTGAAAGATGGGCAGCCGAGCTGAGCGGACCGAGTTCAGTAGACTCATCCTCCGGGGCACCCATTTTGAGGCTGGCGACCGCGGCACCGAGCTTTTCCACAAGTTGGGCATAGATCCCCTTCTGGGCATAGATACGGCAGGCCGCCGTACAGTCCTGCCCGGCATTGTAGAAACCAAACGTCCGCACGCCTTCTACAACCGCATCCAGGTCGGCGTCATCGAACACGATAACCGGCGCTTTACCGCCCAGCTCCATGTGGGTGCGCTTAATGGAGGACGCCGTGTGCCCGATGATATGCTCCCCGGTGGCAATCGAACCGGTCAGCGACACCATGCGCACTTTTTCATGTCCGGTGAGTGGGTCGCCCACCGTTTTCCCGCGGCCAAACAGCACGTTGAGAACGCCAGCCGGGAAGATATCTTTCGCCAGCTCCGCCAGCTTTAACGCCGTTAGCGGCGTGATTTCAGACGGCTTGATGACCACACAGTTACCGGCCGCCAGCGCAGGCGCCAGCTTCCATGCCGCCATCATCAGCGGGTAGTTCCACGGCGCGATAGAGGCAACCACGCCCACCGGGTCGCGGCGGATCATCGACGTGTGGCCGTCAAGATACTCACCCGCGGCCAGCCCGTTCAGGCAGCGGGCCGCCCCGGCGAAGAAACGGAAAACGTCGACCACTGCCGGAATTTCATCGCCCAGCGCACAGTGCAGCGGCTTTCCGCAGTTGAGGGATTCGAGCCGGGCAAACTCTTCGCCATGCGCTTCAATCGCATCCGCGAGCTTCAGCAGGCACTCGGCGCGCGTTTTCGGCGTCGTTTGTCCCCACGCCTCAAAAGCACGGTCGGCGGCCTGAACCGCTGCGTCGACCTGTGCCGCTGACGCTTCAGCAATCTCCAGCAGCACCTCTCCGGTGGCCGGGTTATAGACCGGCTGTTTTTCTCCCTCTCCGGCAACCAGTTCACCCTTTATCAGCAGATGTGTTTGCATAGCATTGTCCTGTTCAAATCAATGTTATTTCCCGCCGCCGGCGATGTTCTCGCCGTCGCGGGTTAGCCACCAGGCTCCCAGAATGGGGATGGTTGTTACCAGCATCACCAGCAGTGCAACGACGTTGGTGACCGGCACGTCGCGCGGACGGCCTAGCTGATTGAGCAACCACAGCGGTAACGTGCGTTCGTGTCCCGCCGTAAAGGTTGTGACGATAATTTCGTCAAACGACAGGGCAAACGCCAGCATTCCCCCGGCCAGCAGCGCGGAGCCCAGGTTGGGCAGCACCACATAGCGGAAGGTTTGCCATCCGTCGGCCCCGAGATCCATCGAAGCTTCCACCAGACTCCAGGAAGTGCGTCTGAAACGGGCAATCACGTTATTGAAGACCACCACCACACAAAACGTGGCGTGCCCAACCACGATGGTGAAAAACCCCGGCTCAAGGTTGATTGTTTTGAACGCTGTCAGCAGCGCTAGGCCGGTGATGATCCCCGGCAACGCAATCGGCAGCAGCAGCAATAGCGAGATCGCGTTCTTGCCAAAAAACTCGCTTCGCCAGAGCGCCGCTGCAGCAAGCGTGCCAAGTACCAGGGCTATCGCGGTGGATAGCGCGGCAACCTGAAGTGACAACGTCACCGATTCGATGATATCGCCGCGCCCCGCCGCCGCAGTAAACCACTTCAGCGTCAGCCCCTGAGGCGGAAAGCTGTAGGCAGCATCTTCGGTATTAAAGGCATAGACTGCGATAATCAGCAGCGGGAAGTGCAGGAAGATGACGCCTCCCCACGCTGCCACTTTCAGGAACAGCGGTGCGCGTTCAGAGTGCATCGAATGCTCCCAGACGCTTCACGAACGCCAGATAGAGTGAAATCAGCACGATGGGAACCAGCGTGAACGCCGCGGCCATGGGCATATTGCCGATCGCCCCCTGCTGGGAGTAGACCATGTTACCGATGAAAAACCCCGGCGGCCCGACCAGCTGCGGTACGATGAAATCCCCCAGCGTCAGGGAAAAGGTGAAGATTGAGCCCGCGGCAATACCCGGAATAGCCAGCGGCAGAACGACATAGCGGAAGGTCTGGCGCGGGCGCGCGCCGAGATCGGCTGAGGCCTGCAGCAGCGAAGCCGGCAGACGTTCCAGCGCCGCCTGAACGGGCAGGATCATAAACGGCAGCCAGATATAGACGAAGACCAGAAACCGCCCCAGCCCGGAGGTGGATAAGGTGTTGCCGCCTACCGCGGGTAGCGTAAGGATCGAGGTCAGGAGCGGCTCCAGCCCCAGGTGGTTGAGGAACCATTGTGCCACGCCGTCCTTCGCCAGCAGCAGCGTCCAGGCGTAGGCTTTGACGATGTAGCTCGCCCACATTGGCAGCATCACGGCGATATAGAAAAACGCTTTCCACTTGCCGCGGGTGTATCGCGCCATGTACCAGGCCATCGGGAACGCCAGAATTGCGCTGGCAATCGTCACCGCAATCGCCATCGTTAACGTGCGCAGGATGATGTCGTAGTTTGCCGGGTTGAAGAGCGCCAGAATGTTCGCCAGGGTCAGATCCGGCGTGACCGCCATGGTGAAATCGTCAAAGGTGTAAAAACCCTGCCACAAAAGGGTCAGCAGCGATCCTAAATAGACAATGCCAAACCACATCAGCGGTGCAAGCAGAAGCAGGAACAGTCCAAGCGACGGTTTACGCCAGAACAGTGACGTAATGCGGCTTATGCGGCCGCGCGGGGCGGGAGGGTGCGCGACACTCATAGCCATTTCACCTCTCCTCCTGCAGGCGAATCATCGCCTCGCGCGACCACGACGCCGTGACGGCCTGCCCCGGCGCAATGCCGCTTAGCGGCGAGAAATCGCTGAGATTGGCCTGGCTCACCAGCAGTTTGGCACCGTCGGCGAGCCTGAGCTCAAGACGCGTGGCAGCCCCCTGATACTGAACGGCCTGGACGACGCCCTGCACCTGAACCTCACCCCCCTCATTCAGGCGGATATGTTCCGGACGCAGGGAATAGCTGCCCTCCATGCCGCAGACTTTATGCGCAAGGCCTGCATCGAAGACGTTCGAGGTGCCGACAAAACCGGCGACAAACGGCGTGCGCGGGCGCATGTAGAGATCGCGCGGGGTATCGACCTGCTCGATGCGCCCATTATTGAACACCGCCACCCGGTCCGACATGGAGAGGGCTTCACCCTGATCGTGGGTGACGAAAATAAAGGTGATGCCGAGTTCCTGCTGAAGTTTCTTCAGCTCGAACTGCATCTGCTCCCGCAGCTTGAGATCGAGCGCGCCTAACGGCTCGTCGAGCAGCAGGACGCGCGGTTCATTCACCAGCGCCCGCGCGATGGCCACACGCTGGCGCTGGCCTCCGGAAAGCTCCGAAGGCTTGCGGGCGACGGCAAAGCTTAAGCCCACTTTTTCCAGCGCGTCGCGAGCCTGCGCGTGGCGTTTTTTCTTGTCGACGCCTTTCACCATCAGCCCGTAGGCGACGTTATCGAGGATCGACATATGCGGGAACAGCGCGTAATCCTGGAATACGGTGTTCACGTCCCGCTCCCACGGCGGCAGCGCGCTCGCCTCTTTGCCAAAGATAGATATCGTGCCGCCAGACAGCTGCTCAAAGCCGGCAATCAGACGCAGGCAGGTGGTTTTGCCGGAGCCCGAAGGCCCCAGCATGGAGAAGAATTCTCCGTCACGAACGGCAATGGTGACCCCATCCACCGCCCGCACGTCGCCGTACAGACGGGAAACGTCATTAAACTCTACCGCGTACGTCATGTTCTGCTCCCGGATGATTAACGGCCACCCATGATGGCGATGTAATCCTGCGTCCAGCGGCTGTAAGGCACATATTTTCCGCCTTCTGCGATGGGGGTTTTCCAGAACATGATTTTGTCAAAATAGTTATAGCCGTTGGTTTCACAGCCCTTGTCACCCAGCAGCGTGCTGGCCTTACACCCTTCAGGCACGACGGGCAGCGAGCCAAACCATGCCGCCAGATCGCCCTGCACTTTCGGCGTGAGCGACCAGTTCATCCACTTGTAGGCGCACATCGGGTGTTTTGCCTGCGCATGCAGCATGGTGGTATCCGCCCAGCCGGTCACCCCCTCTTTCGGGAAGACGGTGGCAACGGGCTGGTTCTCGCCCTTCAGAGCATTCGCCTGATACGGCCAGGCGCTGGAGGCCACGACGCCTTCATTTTTGAAGTCGCTCATCTGGACGGTGGTGTCATGCCAGTAGCGGTGGATCAGGGCATGCTGGTCGCGAAGTACTTTGAGCACGGCGGCATACTGTTCTTCAGTGAGCTGATACGGGTCGCTAATACCCAGCTGCGGCTGAGTGGCTTTGACGAACAACGCCGCATCGGCGATATAAATCGGGCCGTCGTATGCCTGCACGCGTCCCTGATTGGTTTTGCCGTCCGGCAGATCCTGCTTCGTAAAGACCACGCTCCAGCTGTCTGGCGGCGTCGGGAAGGTTTTGGTGTTGTACATCAACAGATTGGGCCCCCACTGATACGGCGTGCCGTAGACCTTGCCGCCCACGTTAAACCACTCGCCCTTCACGATGCGCGGGTCAAGGGTTTTCCAGTTGGGGATCAGTTCCGGGTTAATCGGCTGAACGCGTTTTCCCATAATCAGGCGGAGCGAGGCATCACCTGACGCGGTGACAAGGTCGTAACCTCCCTTCGCCATCAGGCTGACCATTTCATCGGACGTGGCCGCCGTTTTAACGTTGACCGCGCAGCCGGTCTCTTTTTCAAACTGGGTAACCCAGTCATAATTTTTATCCGTCTGTCCGCGTTCGATGTACCCCGGCCAGGCGATAATATCCAGTCGGCCTTCCCCGTCGCCAATGGCCTTTGGTGGTTCTGCGGCTTGCGCGGTCATGATAGTCATGCCGAGCGCGCACAGGCTGCTGCGGGCAAATTTTTTGCTCATAAGAGTTACTCCTGTCGCAATGAAATTTAGCGGCAGCCGTGCCGTAAAAATATCTCCCTTATTAAACGTAGACCGCGCAAATGCGCCGCACCGTTCGGCTTAAGGAAATTTCATCAAGGTGTGACCGAGGACGCATTCCCCGTTAACTGGATTATAGACAAGGAGTTAGCCGCGAAAGCCGGTATGCAGATTTCATATGATATGGCACCGCAAAATATTTGCCGTGCCGTCGTCAGGATAAGAAATGATTATTTAAATAAAGGGGAAAAGTTATTCCATCATTGTGCTAATTAATTTACCTAACTGAATGACCGCCTGCTCTTCCCGCTCGCCCCACGCCCAGGACGTATTAAACCGGAAGAACGGCGTCCACGCGTCAGAGGTGGAAAACATCTTTCCGGGCGCAATGCTGATATGGTGCGTTAAGGCCTTTTCGCTCAGCAGCCCCGCGTCCAGCTGCGCAGGTAGCTCCAGCCATAAAAAATAGCCGCTGTCGTTGTGGTGGATTTTGACACCGGCGGGCATATGGCGCAGAAGCGACTGCCACGCCTGCTGTTTTCGCTCTGCGAGGGTTCGTCGCAGGCGGCGCAGATGGGCGTCGTAGCGTTTTGTCGCCAGATAGTCCACCAGCGCCAGCTGCATGGGGGAACTGGTTGAAAGCGTGCTCATCAGCTGCAGCTGCTGAATGCGGCGCGCGTGTTTTCCTGCCGCCACCCAGCCGATGCGAAACCCCGCCACCAGGCATTTTGAAAAGGAAGAGCAGTGAAGCGTCATATCTACCCGGTCCCAGGCTTTGGCCGGAAGCGGTTTTTCGCGACCAAAATAGAGCTCGCTGTAGACATCGTCCTCGATCAAAGTGACGTTGTGTTCCGTCAGGAGCGCGACCAGACGCGCTTTTTTTTCCGCACTCAGCGTAAAGCCAAGCGGGTTTTGGCCGTTGGTCATGAGCCAGCAGGCTTTTACGGGGTAGTCGTTCAGCGCCTGCTCCAGCGCATTCAGATCGATACCCTCCCGGACGTCTGTGGCGACCGACAGCGCTTTTAGCTTCAGACGCTCCAGCGCCTGCAGTGCGCCGTAAAAACACGGGTTTTCAACAATCACCCAGTCTCCTGGCTCCGTCACCGCCTGCAAACTCAGGTTGAGGGCCTCAAGGGCGCCTGCGGTAATGACGATCTCGTCCGGCGAGATGTTCATCCCCTGCTGCGCATAACGGCGCGCAATGGCGTGACGGAGTTCAGCGTTACCGGGCGGCAGGTTCTCAATCACACTCATTGCGGTAGCGGTTTTACTGACGTTTGCCAGCGAGCGGTTGAGCTGCTGAAGCGGGAAAAGCCGGGGGTCGGGAAACGCGGAGGCGAAAGGAACAACGGACGGATCTCGGCTGGCCTGTAAGACCTCGAAGATATAGGTGTTGATATCTACCGCTTCATCACGCATTACCTGGGCAGGCGGCGCAGGCTGTTGTGCGGTCGGGCGCGAGGCAACGTAATAGCCCGACTGCGGCCTGGCGACAATGCGCCCCTGACTTTCCAGCATCTGATACGCGTGGCCAACGGTCATAAAGCTCATGCCGCTGCTTGCCACCTGCTCTCGCAGGGAAGGCAGCTTATCGCCTGGCAGCCAAACGCCAAGCTCAATCTGCGAGATAATTTGTTGCGCCAGACGCTGGTATTTTTTCATCAGATTCTCCTTATTGCCGACAGTGTATATCAGCAGGAGAAAAAGAGAAGATTTTGCTAACTGTTATAGTTTAAGTAAAAATTACTTACGGTACTCGGTAACGTGGCTTTGCGCCTGACGCGCAGCGGCCAGGTGATCGAGCGTGATCATTGACGATTTGCAAAAGATGCATTTCGCACCGAGCGGGTTTTTCTCAGATACATCAAAGACTGAGGTACGGTACTGCGAGCCATGACAGCATGGGCAGCGGAAATGGATATAAGAAGTCATAGGATTCTCCTGTGAACGTAAAAACGTAAATTACTCATGAGCCGATCAGGCAATAATGGTTTTAAACAAAACTAATCGGAATGTAGATAAAGACCCAAGAGAGGCTGCGGAGAGGCACAACGTGATGAGAACTGCTTTATGAAACTACGTCAGATATTTTTTTGGACTCAAAACCAGAAGACCATTAACGCACGGCGATGACGACAAAGCAAGCGGTTTAATGCCTAAAATTCATAAAAATAGTGTTTTTATTCAGAAACGCTTAATGCGGCACAAAATATTAGCGGGACCAATCTCAAGAAAAACATTTATAAATCAATGAAATATAAATATTTTGCATGGCATTTTTTGTCTAATCACCATAACACATTGGGAGTATTAACATCCATTCGGTATACGAACTGTGAAAGAAAAAGGAGTTTAAGATGGCCATTCCAGCATACCTGTGCCTAAAAGACGACGGTGGAGCAGATATCAAAGGCGCTGTCGATGTACAAGATCGTGAGGGCAGTATCGAGGTGTTGGGATTTAGTCATGGCCTGCATCTACCAACAGATAACATGACGGGGAAAATTACTGGTACTCGTATTCATTCAGCTCTCGTTTTTGAGAAGGAATTCGACAGATCAAGTCCCTATCTCTACAAAGCCGTAGCAAAAGGTCAGACGCTGAAAGGGGCTGAATTTAAATGGTATAAGATCAACGATTCCGGGCAGGAAGTTGAATACTTCAATATGCAGCTAGAAAATGTCAAAGTCGTCTCTATATGTCCACTCATGCATGACATTAAAAACCCGGCAACGGAGAAGCATAACCATCTGGAAAGTATCTCCCTGCGTTACGAAAAAATAACCTGGAAACACTGTGACGGTAATATTATTTTTTCTGACGAGTGGAAAGACAGATGATTCGGTGCACTTTTCATTTGAACGGCTATCAGCTTTCCACTTTGAGTTGCCCCGGCTTAGGCTTTTTCCCCGCGTATTCTGGAAATTCCGGGCATAACAGAAATAATCCTAATGCCGTTGCGACTCCTGAGGTGGGCCCCTTACCCCCAGGACTCTATTATATCGTGACACGTCCACGAGGCGGTTTTGGTACTCACTGGCATGACGCAATTAAAGGGTTAGAAAGCGGATCAAACCGTGACTTTTGGTTTGCTCTTTACCGCCACGATACTCACATTGACGACAGAACTTTTATCAATAATGTTGAGCGTGGTTCTTTCCGGTTACACCCGGCGGGACAATCTGGGATTAGCAATGGATGTATTACGTTGCCAAATCACTCCCATTACAGAATTCTGATGCATGGTCTACTGGCATCCGGCACGTTTAAAGTTACTGCTGGGTTAGATGCACTTGGAACAATACAGGTATATTGATGAATGCAAAAAAGCATACCCTGACCTGGGTTGTTGAAACATTGATGCTGTTTGTTATTTACTCACTTGTATGTTACTTCATGCCTGATGTATTACTTTATCATCTCTTCACCAGACATTTTGGCTTTATGACTGAACTTGAATGGAGTGAAAGCTATACACTGTTGCTTTTCATCTTCTCATTTTTGCTCAATGCCATGTTGATTTACCTCTGGGCATTACGAAAATGAACCTCCCTTGGGCAGAAATATTGCCGCCCAGCAATATAAAGCAAAGGCAGGCAAGAAAACTGTTATAGATAAATAACCCAGGTCTGTCTCTGCAACCCAGCGCTGGCGCGGCTTAGAATGGCATCGACATAATTACATCGCGGAGTATTGCATGTTTGGTTTAGATGCTTTTCACCTTGCGCGGATACAGTTTGCCTTTACCGTATCCTTTCACATTATTTTCCCGGCCATCACCATCGGCCTGGCCAGCTATCTTGCCGTGCTCGAAGGGCTGTGGCTGAAAACAAAAAATCCGGTCTGGCGCTCGCTGTACCATTTCTGGTCGAAGATTTTTGCCGTCAACTTTGGCATGGGCGTGGTCTCCGGGCTGGTGATGGCCTACCAGTTTGGCACCAACTGGAGCGGCTTTTCGCAGTTTGCAGGCAGCATTACCGGCCCGCTACTGACCTATGAAGTGCTTACCGCCTTCTTCCTCGAAGCCGGGTTCCTCGGCGTGATGCTGTTCGGCTGGAATAAAGTGGGGCCAGGGCTGCACTTCTTCTCCACCTGCATGGTGGCGCTGGGCACCATTATCTCAACCTTCTGGATCCTCTCCTCGAACAGCTGGATGCAGACCCCGCAAGGCTACGAGATCGTCAACGGTCAGGTGGTACCGGTGGACTGGTTCGCCGTGGTATTTAACCCCTCTTTCCCCTACCGCCTGCTGCACATGTCGATTGCGGCATTCCTGAGTAGCGCCCTGTTTGTCGGTGCATCCGCGGCATGGCATCTGCTGCGCGGGAATAATACCCCTGCCATTCGGGCGATGTTTTCGATGGCGCTGTGGATGACGCTGATTGTTGCACCCATCCAGGCCCTGGTTGGCGATATGCACGGGTTGAACACCTTAAAGCATCAGCCCGCCAAGATTGCCGCTATTGAAGGCCATTGGGAAAACCCGCCGGGCGAGCCTACCCCGCTGCTGCTGTTTGGCTGGCCTGACATGGAGCAGGAGCGCACCCGCTTTGGACTGGCGATCCCGGCGCTTGGTAGCCTCATCCTGACGCACAGCCTGGATAAACAGGTCCCTGCGCTAAAAGAGTTTCCAAAAGAAGACCGTCCTAATTCCACCATCGTCTTCTGGTCGTTCCGCATTATGGTGGGTTTAGGGATGCTGATGCTGCTGCTTGGGGTAGTGGCGCTTTGGCTGCGTTATAAAAAGCGGGTTTATTCTTCGCGTCCGTTCCTGTGGTTTGCCCTGCTGATGGGGCCATCCGGGCTGATTGCCATTCTGGCCGGATGGGTCACCACCGAAGTCGGCCGCCAGCCGTGGGTGGTCTACGGACTCCAGCGAACGAAGGATGCGGTTTCAGCCCATGGTGACCTGCATATGAGCGTGAGCCTGCTGGCCTTCTTCGTCGTCTATACCTCGGTATTCGGCGTGGGCTACAGCTATATGGTGCGCCTCATCCGAAAAGGCCCGCAGCCGCATGAATCGTTCGCCACCGAGTCCGATGGACGCCCGGCGCGCCCGCTTTCTGCCGTCACAGCTGAACATAAGGAGCAGCCATAATGGGTATCGATCTTTCCATTATCTGGTTTGTCATCATCGTCTTTGCCACGCTGATGTATATCGTCATGGACGGGTTTGATCTGGGAATCGGTATTCTGTTCCCGGCAACACAAAACGCCGACGATCGCGACGTGATGGTCAACAGCGTCGCACCGGTCTGGGACGGCAATGAGACCTGGTTGGTGCTGGGTGGTGCCGCCCTGTTCGGTGCATTCCCACTGGCCTATGCGGTGATTATTGATGCTCTGACCATTCCGCTGACGTTAATGCTGATCGGACTTATATTCCGCGGCGTGGCGTTTGAATTTCGCTTTAAAGCCACCCCGGCCCACCGTCCTTTCTGGGATAAGGCGTTTATTGGCGGTTCCGTTCTGGCGACCTTTACCCAGGGCGTGACGGTAGGTGCCGTCATTAACGGCTTTAGCGTCACTGGCAGAACGTATACCGGTGGACCGTTTGACTGGTTTACCGCGTTTAACCTGTTCTGCGGCGCGGGTCTGGTGGTGGCCTACGCGCTGTTAGGCTCAACCTGGCTGGTGATGAAAAGCGAAAATGCGCTGCAGCAGCGGATGCGTGAGGTATCGAAAACGCTGTTAATCGTGCTTCTGGCGTTTATCGCAGCGATCAGCCTCTGGACGCCGCTGGCGCACCCGGCCATCGCGGCGCGCTGGTTTACGCTGCCGAATCTGTTTTATCTGCTGCCAGTCCCTGCCCTGGTCATCATGTTTAGCTTCTACCAGTGGCGCTGCCTGAGTAATCCTGACAGCCATGCTCGGCCGTTTATTCTGACGCTTGGGCTAATATTTCTCGGCTTTAGCGGGCTTGGGATCAGCATCTGGCCGCATATCATACCGCCGTCGATCACCCTGTGGCAGGCCGCCGCGCCGACGCAAAGCCAGGGCTTTATGCTGGTGGGCGCGCTGTTGATCATTCCCGTTATTCTGGTCTACACCTTCTGGAGCTACTACGTATTTCGCGGCAAAGTTCAGCCTGGGGAGGGTTATCACTGATGCAACAACCTGTCTGGAAAAGATTGCTGTGGCTGGCCATTATCTGGGGCGGCAGCGTTCTTGCGCTGGCAGCAGTCAGCATGCTCTTTCGCATGCTGATGACGGCTGCCGGGTTTAAATCGCATTAAACTTCATTCCGGGCAGCCCTGCGCTGCCCGGCACCACCCCGCACTTTCAGATAAACCCCATTAACGCACCGCAGAGTATCGTTACACTGGTAAAAGATTCACAGAATTTATTATTTGAGAAGAAAAATGAAAAAGCTCATCGCGTTAAGTGTTATCAGCCTTGTCCTCAGCGGCTGCGTTAATCCAGGCAAAGCATCCGTTCAGCCGGATCAGCTGAAGAGCCACCGTTTTGTTCTGGAAAACGTGGACGGCAAATCCGTGAAGGGCATGACAACGCAGCCTGAGATCGCTTTTAACGCGCTTCCCGACATTAGCCTCATTGATAACATTAGCGTTTCGGGCCAGATGTGTAACCGCTTCAACGGGCAGGGAAAGCTGTCCGAAGGTGAACTGAAAGTGAAAACGCTGGCGATGACCCGCAAATTTTGTACCGAACCACAGCTTAACGAGCTGGATCAGGCCATCGGCGACATGCTGCGCAAAGGGGCGCAGGTCGACCTGACTGAAGACCAGCTGACGCTGGCGACGGCCGATAAGACGCTGATGTTTAAGCGAGCAGAATAATCAGTAGCTACCGCAGCTTCCAACGGCAAGCGACTGTTCACTGCAGCGTTTGCCGTTTGGCAAGGCGCACATCCCAATAGCCGAACCGTCAAGCTGGCGGGCAACAGACAGCGAGCCGCCAATCATGGCGCAGTTGGCCTGGCCTGAACTGGACATTGCCGCTTTCATTCCCGGCGCCACGTGGGCCGCCGTGGCCTGCTGCACAGGTTCACTGCTACATGCCGACAACAACAACGCGGCACATCCTACCCAAAATGCTGAACGCATGCTCTCTTCCCCGTAATTAGTGCGAAACCTAAGCATAATAGGCATCACATCCCGTGTCGTCGAGAGCGGAAGTGCGTATTTATGCGCCGCTGAAACAATTTCTCGCAATTTTTTCGCCCTAAGTTTGATCTAACCATTGATGGTGGGAATACCGAGGACACAAAAGCGAAAATCGTAAAACCCCCTGTTTGCTAGACTACACAGATAATATTCAGGGTTTGTCGCCTTATGACAGCCCCCTATTTTTTGCGCAATGTAAGGGTGTCGTCCTATGCAAACTATTGACGGTAATGGTGCAGTTGCCTCAGTCGCGTTTCGCACCAGTGAAGTTATCGCCATCTATCCGATCACGCCAAGTTCAACTATGGCCGAGCAGGCGGATGCCTGGGCGGGAAACGGGTTAAAAAACGTCTGGGGCGATGTCCCGAGAGTGGTTGAAATGCAGTCTGAAGCGGGTGCGATTGCTACGGTCCACGGTGCGCTGCAGACTGGCGCGCTTTCCACGTCGTTCACCTCCTCTCAGGGATTGCTGTTGATGATCCCAACGCTGTACAAACTCGCGGGACAACTGACCCCCTTCGTCCTGCACGTCGCGGCGCGTACGGTGGCCACCCACGCACTCTCAATTTTTGGCGATCACTCGGACGTGATGGCCGTGCGCCAGACCGGATGCGCGATGCTGTGTGCCAGCAGCGTTCAGGAAGCGCAGGACTTTGCCTTAATTTCGCATATCGCCACGCTCAAAAGTCGCGTGCCGTTTATTCACTTCTTTGATGGTTTCCGTACCTCTCACGAAATCAACAAAATCGTCCCGCTGGCGGACGAGACTATCCTTGAGCTTCTGCCGCAGGCGGAAATCGACGCGCATCGCGCCCGCGCCCTTAACCCGGAACATCCGGTAATTCGCGGGACATCGGCAAACCCGGATACTTATTTCCAGTCACGCGAGGCCACAAACCCGTGGTACAACGCGGTTTATGACCACGTCGAGCAGGCAATGAATGACTTTGCCGCCGCAACCGGACGCGTGTACAAGCCGTTCGAATACTACGGCCATCCGCAGGCCGAGCGCGTGATTATGCTGATGGGATCCGCTATCGGCACCTGTGAAGAAGTCGTTGACGAGCTGCTGACCCGCGGCGAAAAGGTCGGCGTGCTTAAAGTGCGTCTTTACCGCCCGTTCTCGGCTAAACATCTGCTCTCTGCCCTGCCGGAAAGCGCGCGTACCGTGGCGGTGCTCGATCGAACCAAAGAGCCGGGCGCACACGCGGAACCGCTGTATCTTGACGTGATGACCGCCCTCGCTGAAGCCTTTAATAACGGCGAACGTGAAACGTTACCGCGCGTTATTGGCGGTCGCTATGGCCTGTCTTCCAAAGAGTTTGGGCCGGACTGCGTGCTGGCCGTGTTTAACGAGCTAAGGGAAGCGAAACCCAAGCCGCGTTTCACGGTCGGCATTTATGATGACGTAACGAATCTTTCCCTGCCTTTACCGGAAAATACCCTGCCTGCGACGGCCAAACTTGAAGCGCTGTTCTACGGCCTGGGCAGCGACGGCAGCGTCTCGGCCACCAAAAACAACATCAAGATCATCGGCAATTCAACCCCGTGGTACGCGCAGGGTTACTTCGTCTACGACTCCAAAAAAGCTGGCGGTCTGACCGTTTCTCACCTGCGCGTCAGCGAGCAGCCCATCCGCTCGGCCTACCTTATTTCTCAGGCCGACTTTGTTGGCTGCCATCAGCTGCAGTTTATCGACAAGTACCAGATGGCTGAGCGCCTGAAGCCCGGCGGTATTTTCCTCCTCAATACGCCATACAATGCGGATGAGGTCTGGGCGCGCCTGCCGCAGGAAGTACAGACGGTGCTGAATCAGAAAAAAGCCCGATTCTATGTGGTTAACGCGGCGAAAATTGCCCGCGAATGTGGCCTGGCCGCGCGTATTAATACCGTCATGCAAATGGCCTTCTTCCATCTGACCAATATCCTGCCGGGCGACAGCGCGCTGGTGGAACTTCAGGGCGCCATCGCCAAAAGCTACAGCAGCAAGGGGCAGGAGCTGGTAGAGCGAAACTGGCAGGCGCTGGCGCTGGCGCGCGAGTCGCTGTTCGAGGTGCCGCTGCAGCCGGTCAATGACGCCAGCCCGAATCGCCCTCCGGTGGTCTCGGATTCCGCACCTGATTTCGTGAAGACCGTCACGGCCGCCATGCTGGCCGGGCTGGGTGACGCCCTGCCCGTCTCTGCGCTGCCGCCGGACGGAACCTGGCCGATGGGCACCACCCGCTGGGAAAAACGCAACATCGCCGAAGCGATCCCCATCTGGAAAGAAGAACTCTGTACCCAGTGTAACCACTGCGTCGCGGCCTGCCCGCACTCGGCCATTCGCGCCAAAGTGGTGTCACCGGAAGCAATGGAAGATGCCCCGGCCAGCCTGCACTCTCTGGATGTAAAATCCCGCGACATGCGCGGCCAGAAATACGTTCTGCAAGTCGCACCGGAAGACTGCACCGGGTGTAACCTGTGCGTTGAGGTTTGCCCGGCGAAGGACAGGCAGAACCCGGACATCAAAGCCATCAATATGATGTCGCGCCTTGAACACGTTGAAGAAGAAAAAGTGAATTATGACTTCTTCCTGAACCTGCCGGAAATCGATCGCAGCAAGCTGGAACGCATTGATATTCGTACCTCGCAGCTGATCACGCCGCTGTTCGAGTACTCCGGCGCCTGCTCCGGCTGCGGTGAAACGCCGTACATTAAGCTGCTTACCCAGCTGTACGGTGACAGGATGCTGATTGCCAACGCCACCGGCTGCTCGTCTATCTATGGCGGTAACCTGCCCTCCACGCCGTACACCACCGATGCGAATGGGCGCGGTCCGGCATGGGCAAACTCGTTATTCGAGGATAACGCCGAATTTGGCCTGGGCTTCCGACTCACCGTTGACCAGCACCGCGCGCGCGTAATGCGCCTGCTTGAACAATTTGCCGATAAGATCCCGGCTGAACTTAACGCGGCGCTACACGCAGAAGCCACGCCAGAGGTTCGTCGCGAGCAGGTAGCTGCACTTCGCAGCGCACTCAAGGGAATTGACGGCGCTGAACAGCTTCTGACCGACGCTGACGCCCTGGTCGAAAAATCGATCTGGCTGATTGGCGGTGACGGCTGGGCTTACGACATCGGCTTTGGCGGGCTGGATCATGTGTTAAGCCTGACCGAAAACGTCAACATTCTGGTTCTGGATACGCAGTGTTATTCCAATACCGGTGGGCAGGCATCGAAAGCCACGCCGCTGGGCGCCGTCACGAAATTCGGTGAACACGGAAAACGCAAGGCGCGTAAGGACCTTGGCGTGAGCATGATGATGTACGGCCACGTTTACGTCGCGCAAATCTCGCTGGGGGCGCAGCTTAACCAGACGGTGAAAGCCATTCAGGAGGCTGAAGCGTATCCGGGGCCGTCGCTGATAATTGCCTACAGCCCGTGCGAAGAGCATGGCTACGACCTGGCCCTCAGCCACGATCAGATGCGTCAGCTGACGGCCACCGGCTTCTGGCCGCTCTACCGGTTCGATCCGCGCCGTGCGGACGAGGGCAAATTACCGCTGGCGCTGGATTCACGTCCGCCGTCAGATGCCCTGGCAGAGACGCTGATGCAGGAACAGCGCTTCCGCCGTCTGAATGCGCAACAGCCTGAGGTGGCAGAACAGCTCTGGAAAGACGCCGCCGAAGATCTGCAAAAACGGTATGACTTCCTGGCACAAATGGCGGGTAAAGCCGAAAAATCAACCAGCGACTAACTCCACTGCCCGGCTTGTCCGGGCATTTTTTTGCCATAAAAAAAGCCCGATGTCTTCACATCGGGCTAATCCAGATAATTAATGAATCTCTCTTTAGTTTCCCAAATGACATTCACGATAATCATGGATAAATAATCTTAAAGGCATATAACGGGGCAGAGATTACCTGATTCAACCGCTGATTAATAATTTTTATTTAATATGAATCATTTTCAATCATTCACCACAACAATGATCATTTCCGCGGATTTATTCATTTGAGATTTTACTCAATTAGTAACAATTATATTTTATTACTCTTTCGCAGGAGTGATTTAGCATGGGACAACTTTCGGTTTCAGAAAGTTCAACAGGTAATCAAATAAAAACAACTGCAAAGGAATATCGCGATGCAAAGAAAAGTACTGGCTCTGATGATTCCAGCTCTGTTAATGGCTGGCGCCGCACATGCGGCAGAAATTTATAATAAAGACGGCAACAAATTAGATCTGTACGGAAAAGTAGATGGTCTGCACTATTTCTCCGATGATGCCTCAAAAGACGGCGATCAAACCTACATGCGTCTGGGTTTCAAAGGTGAAACGCAGATTAACGACATGATGACCGGCTACGCGCAGTGGGAATATAACATTCAGGCGAATAACACCGAAGGGTCTGATAATCAGTCCTGGACGCGTCTGGCCTTCGCGGGTGTCAAAGTGGGTGACTACGGTTCCTTCGATTATGGTCGTAACTATGGCGTGCTGTACGACGTGGAAGGCTGGACCGATATGCTGCCTGAGTTCGGTGGCGACTCTTACACCTATGCGGATAACTTTATGACCGGCCGCGCCAACGGCGTGGCAACCTACCGCAACACTGACTTCTATGGTCTGGTGCAGGGTCTGAACTTCGCGCTGCAGTATCAGGGCAACAATGAAGATGCCAGCAACAATCAGGAAGGCACCAACAACGGCCGCGACATGCGTTATGAGAATGGCGACGGCTTCGGTATTTCAACCACCTATGATTTCGGCATGGGGTTCAGTGCCGGTGCCGCCTACGCCTCATCTGACCGTACAAATGACCAGGTAAGCGCAGGTACTGGCGCTGCGTCTCAATATGCGGGTGGTGATAAAGCGGATGCCTGGACTGCAGGCCTCAAATATGACGCAAATAATATCTACCTGGCGGCGATGTATTCTGAAACCCGTAATATGACGCCGTACGGTTCAGGTGATAGCAAATCAGGCGGCGGTATTGCCAACAAAACTCAGAACTTCGAAGTGACCGCACAGTACCAGTTCGATTTCGGTCTGCGTCCGGCCATTTCTTACCTGCAGTCTAAAGGGAAAGACCTGGGCAACGGTCAGGGCGATCAGGACCTGGTTAAATATGCGGACGTAGGCGCGACCTACTATTTCAACAAGAACATGTCTACCTACGTTGATTATAAAATCAACCTGCTGGATGAAGATGACAGCTTCTACAAAAACAACGGTATCAGCACCGACGATGTCGTTGCATTAGGCCTGGTTTACCAGTTCTGATGGTCAGAGCCCGCAGCGTCATGCGGGCTCTCCTTTTTTTGATGTTTGTCTCACAACAGCGCTTTATCGCGATATTGTTGAGGATAAGTTGAAAGAAAGCGGGTTAGACTGCGCCGATATCCCCCTCTTCATTAAGGATACCTGCGTTGTTTGGTCGTATATCCGTTACCATTCTGACACTTTTAGCATGCTTGTGGATGGCGTTAATCTTTGATTTTCGAGATATTGTCGGGCATCTCGGCGCGCTGTTAAACCATCTGGATCGCCATTAACTCTTACTTCCTGGAAACAAAAAGCCACCAGCAGTGCCGGTGGCGGTCATACGCATTTCGAGCGTTATTTTTTCACGGGTTGAGGTTTTTTATCCCCTGATTCCGGGGCCTCACGCGGATCGTCTTTTTCTACACAGAGCATAATTTCTCCTGTTTTAGAAACCCACTTCCCACTATAGCCAGGCTGATAAAAAAAAGGCCAGGCGGTAATTAATCTTGATTGCTCTCTTTTTTGCGAAACGAGAGATAGCCAAAAACGCCGCTTTCGCCGTCGCTCGGATGGTTTACGCCATCCATCACCGTCACTTCTGGGAAATCAAACGGCGACACATTTTTAAAACAGGCCACATTGACGCCGTATTCATTTGGGTTAGAGCGACGCTGATGGAACGTGTAAATCCCGCAGACCGAGCAGAAGAAATGCCGCGCCGTCCCCGTGTTGAACCGGTACTCCGTCAGCTTATCCTCACCTCTGGTCACGGTGATACCCGACAGCGGTGCAGAGACCACAACCGCGCCCCGCATACGGCAAAAAGAGCAGCTGCAGCGCCGCGCGGTATTCAAGCCGTCAGTCAGTTCGACGGTAAAAGCCACCGCACCACAGTGGCACTGTGCATGACGAATGTCAGCCATTGGCTATACCCCTTTTCTTACCAGTTCGGCAGCTTTGAGAAAAACCTCATCTTCCACACCATCGCCTTTCTGCCTGCCCAGCCTGACCAGTTCGTTGACAATGCTGTCACGATCGATCGTTTTTTGCGATGAAACCAGCCCTATAACGGCGGCCCCAATCGCCAGCCCCACTAATCCTGTTTGTTCGTCTTTGTTCTTCATACTCATGCTCCTGATACAACAAACAAGCGTAGCAGGATTTTCAGACCGTTTTCAGGCGTTTTACTCTTTCGCCTGGATCGCTGTTATTCCGACACGCTGGCCGTATGAGAGCTCTAGGGTATTACCGTCAGGATCGGCAAAAAATACATAATAGCCGACGGGGTCACCCAGATCTTCCGGCGCTTTCCTCAACACCCCTTCTTTAGCAGCCATCGCGGTTTTTCTGTCAATTTCTTCGCGCGTGGCGCAGGCAATCCCAAGATGGCCAAAATGCCCCAGCGGCGTATCGGTCACGGTGTCCGCCTGCACCAGAACCAGCGCAAAAGGACGCGTATGGTCAGTTAGCCACGCCACTTTACGGGCAGTTGGAAGATCGGGCTCACGCGAATGGATGACGTCCATCCCGGCATATCGGCGATAGAAAGCAAGGCTCTTCTCCAGATCCCTGACCATAAACGCAACATGAGTGAATCCTACATCAATGTCTTTCATTTTAAGATGTTACTCCTGTATCAACATGTCGTAGCCATCTTAAAAGCTCAAGTTAACTTGAGGTCAACGGTGAATTTGTGCGGTCCTGATGATGTTCAAAAAAGAATAAAGGGACAGAAATGATAAAGCGCCGCCGTGGCTGAAATATTCACGACGATGCTCAGCAAAAACCAGGTTTTGAAGGGCTGCTTCTGCGTTTTATGGCGAAAGAGCTGTTGGCCCAATATGGCGCCTGGCCACCCTCCCACAGTACCAAACGTCAGTAAAGTGACTTCCGGTATCCTGCGCATCGCTTTTCGTGCCGCCGTTTTGTCGACACCATAAATCGCTATCGTCAGCATATTAATCAGCAGAAACCACATGGCAAAAGGATACGAGGAAAAAAAGCTGCCGATCGCAGCGAGGATCAGCAGAACAAAACAAAAGCGATTCAATGTCATAGGGTCAGTCACGGAATATGTAAGCGTATGTCGGGAAAGCATTATACGCTATCTTACGCATGTATCCGGTCAGGTGCTATCAGCCCGCTATTGCATGCGGGCCTCAAAATGAATGACCTCTTCGACGCACCGAATTGCATTTTGTGAAGCTTCGCATACGCGCCGTCATGAGCAAGCAGTACCTTATGGCTTCCGCGTTCAACGATAACGCCAGTTTGTTTTGGTCCCCCCTCCCGGATGGCGAACAGAAAGCCGACTACGCTTTATTAGCTATTGCGCAGAGTGTAAAACGTGCTGGCATTCGCCGCCGGAATCCGTACCATACGCGGCATACTTTTGCCTGCTGGCTATTATCTGCCGGCGCTAACCCGTCTTTCGCCGCTACTGGCTCCGAAGGTAGTAATAAATGCAAGAAAATCAATCAAATACAAAGAAAGAGCAATACAACCTGAATAAGCTACGCTGATTTAGCCAACTCATTGATATCATTTATATTATCATTTAATTCAATTAGTTATAGCATAATAACTTCTCCCTAAAGCTACCCAGAACTACATATTTTGTGCCCTTTTTTTGCCCCTATTTCGCATTTTTGCCCCTAAATTTGCCCCTAACTTTAGCCAGTGTGCCCCCCTTCTTCTCCCTGCCCTATACTTTAAGTCTGACATCTGGCTGGAGGTTTCTATGTGTGGGCGTTTTGCACAAGCTCAAACGCGTGAAGAATACCTGGCTTACCTGTCCGATGAAGCTGATCGCGACATCGCATACGACCCTGAACCTATTGGCCGATACAACGTCGCGCCCGGCACCAAAGTGCTGCTGTTGAGCGAACGCGACGAGCAGCTGCATCTTGATCCGGTTTTCTGGGGTTATGCGCCCGCGTGGTGGGATAAGCCGCCACTGATTAACGCTCGCGTCGAAACCGCGGCCGCAAGCCGAATGTTTAAACCTCTGTGGCAACATGGCCGGGCAATCTGCTTTGCTGATGGCTGGTTCGAGTGGAAGAAGGAAGACGACAAGAAGCAGCCATATTTCATTCACCGGGCAGACGGTCAGCCGATATTTATGGTAGCGATCGGCAGTACGCCGTTCGAACGCGGCGATGATGCAGAAGGTTTCTTGATCGTGACGTCTGCAGCTGACAAAGGACTGGTCGACATTCACGACCGCCGGCCACTGGTTCTGTCGCCTGAGGCGGCCCGGGAGTGGATGCGCCAGGATATAGGCGGGAAAGAAGCTGAGGAGATAGCCGCCGACGGTGCTGTGCCAGCTGACAAGTTTATCTGGCACGCCGTGATGCATGCGGTGGGAAACGTGAAAAACCAAGGGCCTGAGTTAATCGAAGTTATCAATATAGGCGCATCAAAGAAGTGATTTCTTTGGAAAAGGACCAGAAATCGTATTGTTCAAACAGCATAAATAATGGCACACTATCACAAACAAAAATTTAGCGGTGGCGTCTTCTAAGGATTTACACATTGAGCTTTACTTTTTATGATTCAAACTCTAATAATGTTCCTTAGCACACTCGTTAGTTGTTAAGTTGCGCTTTTTCAATATGGAGGTTAATTGTGTCGTCAAATGAGAATAGTAGAAAATTTTTTGCGTTACAAGATGAAAATTATAAAAAAAAACTTGCGAGCCTCGATCCTGAAAGGTCAGGCATTGTAATTACTTGTCCTCAATGTAATGCCCTTAGCTGGCTAAAACTATCAGAAAGCAGAAGTGATTGGGATGACCAAATTTATTTAGCTTGTCCTTCCGCTTGTGGGTATGGTGGATTTGTCGAAACATTCCAACCTAAAGCAATAAAAAGAGAAGAAGCTGGTAATTTTGATATTGACACTATATGCAGTCGATACAAGACTCCGTATGCCTTTAACGGATATGTCCATAGATGCCCTTTTTGCTGTATTGAAAATCCTAGGGAGATCTTATTCTCTTTTGTAGAGAAAGCTGAAATAGCTCATAAGGAAAATCACTCCCGAGAAAAGCTAATTCAATTAACAAATGATATTGTGAGCGCTTTCGATGGTGTAATGAAACGCTGCTTTCAAATTCATATGTCTAATAAAAAAATTACGACCTATAAAACACCCTCCTTTCAAAATATTATAGCTGTTAAAGATGATATTGCTCACTTGATTAAAATTGACAAAATTGTTGATGATTGGAGAATGTTTATAAAAGTTTTTCAAAAAAGGCACTTATTTGTACATTCATTAGGAGTTGTCGACCAAAAATATATCGATAAGACAGGTGATACATCGGTCATCATCGGTAAGCAGGTGCCCTTAAATTCCGAAGAGGTGCTATTTTTAGCGCGAAACGCATTAAAGATTGTTATGACCTTTTTTGGACATCACTTATCGTAATATTTAAATCGCCTTTTTAATTATTTCCATTTCTCTAAAATGGAATAATGAACTTAAAAATTTAATATCACATACTTTAAGCCTGTTAAATTCAGGCTTAATAACCTATATTTAGCGGACTCTAATAAGATCCGAATATCTTGTAGTATATCGTGGCGACAACATTTCTCGCTTCATCTGCCACTGCTGCTGTATGCCCTGCCCGGCAAAGTAGAGTGTGCCTTTTCCATCTTTAGCGTTCAGGCGATCGAGCACTTCCATCAACCTTTCGCTACCTGCTCGCGGTGCGTTCTCATCGAATAAGTTGAGCTGGGCCACACCTTGACTGAAGAAGTCTCCGAGCATAATGCCAGCTTTCTGGTACCGGTGGCCTTCCTTCCAGATTTTGTCCAGACACTTTACCGCTGCATTGATGATGTCGCGGGTATCCTGAGTAGGGGTGAGAAGCTTCACTGACGCACTGTTACCGTAATATGGCTCATTCAGGGCAAAAGGTGACGTCTTTACGAACGCCGAGATAAAACGGCAGTACTGGTGCTCTCCACGTAGTTTTTCAGCGCCTCGGGCGGCATAAGAGCAAATAGCCTGCCTCATTTGTTCGTATTCAGTGACACGTTCGCCGAATGACCTGCTGCAGACAATTTCCTGCTTTGCTGGTGCAAACTCTTCCAGATCCAGGCATGGTTCTCCGCGTAGCTCCCGGACCGTTCGCTCGAGCACCACGTTAAAATGTTTACGGATAATCCATGTGCTTTGTTCTGAGAGGTCCAGAGCCGTTTTGATGCCCATGGCGTTCAGCTTCTTACTGATGCGCCTGCCGACGCCCCAGACATCCTCCACAGGCACTATAGCCAACAAGCGACGCTGGCGATCGATATTGGACAAATCAACAACCCCACCCGTCTGCCTTTGCCATTTCTTGGCGGCGTGGTTGGCCAGCTTGGCCAGCGTCTTTGTCTGGGCAATTCCTACCCCGACGGTCAGGTGCGTCCGCTTCAGAACGGTAGCGCTGATTTCTTTGCCGAACTCAGTAAGATCCCGGCAATTGCGAACACCTGTCAGGTCACAAAAAGCTTCATCGATACTGTAAATTTCCACGCGAGGGCTCAGCTCCTCCAGTGTGGTCATTACTCGATTCGACATATCAGCATACAGCTCATAGTTGCTGCTGAAGCAGACAACGCCAGCGCGCCGGAAAAGCTCCTTTTGCTTGAAGAACGGCTCTCCCATAGTAATTCCAGCGGCTTTGGCCTCGGCGCTGCGCGCTATTACACAGCCGTCATTGTTCGAGAGAACAACTACTGGACGCCCTTTTAAGTCGGGCCGAAACACCGTCTCGCATGATGCATAGAACGAATTCACATCACAGAGAGCAAACATATTCAGCTCGCAGATTTAACGATGAAAGTCACGACGCCGAAAACATCCAGCGTGTCTTCGCTGCCAACAACGATAGGGCTGTAGGCGCTGTTCATAGGATTGAGCTGCACGGTCGGGCGCAGCTGCAGGCGTTTAACAGTGAACTCCCCTTCTACAGCGGCGATGACAATGTCACCATGCTCAGCTGTACGAGAGCTGTCCACCACCAGCAAATCACCGTCGCTGATCCCGGCTTCGATCATTGAATCACCCGCGGCTTTAACGAAATATGTGGAGCTCGGGTGAGCGACAAGTAACTCATTGAGATCGATGCGCTGTTCCACGTAATCAGCCGCGGGGCTCGGGAAACCACACTGGACTAAGTCACTGAAAAGCGGGAGAGCGATGATTTCTCGCAGTTCTGTTGGCCTGATGAATTCCATTACACACACCTCAAATACTGTTTTTATATACAGTAGTTTTATTTATAAGTGTCCGCAAGATACAGGCCCAACCGTCACTGCTTAAAGCTTCGCCGTTTCGTTTCTAAGCTTTTCTCACGCTTCGAATTATGGCTTTTGTAAATTTTTCGACAATGGCCCTGGATGAGCAAAATTAGGCCATCTTTTAAACAGCTTGTTCCGGCTCGTCATTAAGCACAGTTCTGGCCGCATCAAGTTTTTTATTCCAGATGCTGTTAGCTGGCATTTCTACACGAACGCTGACGAACTGATCTGACGGGATATCAACCGGGTCTCCATCAGCTAACCCCGCCCGCTCATTTCTGGCAAATTCAGGGGCCGACGGGTGGGTGCGGTGATAGGTTTTAACCAGCACAGAACCGTCGGAATTAACCTTATAATCAAGCCAGATGAGTGGCTGTTTGTTACGGTCAGTAGGAATGTCAAAACCGCCATCTATACCGCCCCATGCAGCATCTGCATTCAAGCCGGTACAACCTTCAATCAGGTATTCCCCGATATCCAAGCGGGTTACGGCGCACCCCTCAGACTCATCGTTAAGCTGACATGCCCCATTCCCGAACAACTGTACAATAGGCGATGCACCTTTCAGCGTACCATCGGCTGCCCGAGTCGTGTTCCCGGTGTGGTAAATCTTCATCCAGCCAGTGTCTACGCCATCAGCCATTCCCATAAATTGTATAACTTTTCCACTAAGGATCAGTGCAGCAAAAGATTGTTGCGCTGCTGCTGAGCTACCGCTCCCAATATTTCTATCCGATAACCTGATACCTGAACCATACATACCTGGTCCTCCTGACGTGGCAGGTGAGACGTTGCAGAAGCGAGTACCCTGGCTTTTATCCCAGATGTCGCCAATTACTGCCAAGTTTTTAGAACCTACACCAAATGATCCTGGTGCCAGCACGTTGTTATCACCCTCACCTGTATTTTTGGTTGCAGCAGTACCTAATTCGAGGTTTGTTCGAGCGTCAACGGCATTCGTTGCTCCTGTCCCGCCCAGCGCAATCGGGGTCGCTCCATTGCTCCCTTTCTGAACAAGTTTACCGATGCCGGGGATGGTTATGGCGGTGCCGTTGATTGTAACGGTGATATTCTGGTTGGCTGAGGTTGTGGCGAACGTCTCCCACGCGCCAATGTTCTCGTCATACTCTTTGATGAGCTGCGACATCGCCTGTGCCAGTCCGTCGACAGAGATGTTGTCGGACACCAGGATTCCATACTTCTGACCACTCAGTGCCGGAGCGGCGGCAGGCGTAACCGCCATTGACGTGGCGCTGTTCACGGATGAAATCTGAAACATCTGCACCGGGTTGGACAAGACAATAATAGTCTGGCCAGCGCGAATCTGGCTGGCTGGCGCCGTCCAGTTTGTGCCCGTCCCGGTGGCTGTATTTCCGTTGATAGCAATGGTACCAGTGTTATAAAGCATGAACTACCTCACGATAATAACGATCGTTTAAAGCGATCAATAATGTAAAATTGATCGCTCTTATCAATCTGACTATTTTTTAAACTCGAATAAAATGGATATTCCCGCAGATACAGGAATGTAGAAATGAAACGATTATTCGCCGTGGCACTTTTGCTGGCGGCTGGCTGTGCCGATAAAGACAGAGACTATGCCTTTAAAATGGATTACCCGGTGGATGCGGCGCGCTTATCTCTGGGGGGAGATATTCACGTAAATATCGACTGTTCCACGAGGGAAGTTAACGTAATTTCAGATAGCAGCAATGGCATTTTCAGCCGACATATAAATAAGCGGCTAAGCAATATCTGTTATAAGAAAACGGATAAGCTTGATGTCGTATACCGCTTCGAACCTGCAAAAGGTGTGAAGCAAAACATGATCGCTACTCAATACCCGCGCGTCCCGCCCGTATCAAATTCCGACAAACTGAGCGATGGGAATTCGTAGCCCTCGCCCCTGAAGTGTCTGGCTCCAGTTGCGCTGATTTTTTGTGATGTACCTCCCCTGCAGCTGTGAGCCTGTCCATTTGAGTACGATCCCTGAATAACCAACGACAGTTCCGTCGTCACTTAGGTTGCCTGGGCAGTTGTTAACCAGAATCCACGGATTAAAACTCAGGTTTATCGCAAAGGTATTGTTTTGCAGATCATAATTGGCAGGCACGTCGAAAAAGCCCACCACGCGCGGCATTTTCGATGCCGAGGCGGCGCTCCAGATAAGATTCCCCGCGCTGTCGAAAACATCCAGATATCCGCTCTGCATTCCAACGTTTCTGGACGTGCGTATCATACTGCCCGCATTGTCTTCCAGAAGGTCAGCGCCTGGTAAACCATACTTATTTGCATCCAGCTGAAGCCAGCGCAAATTCCCGTCATTCCAGAATTGTTGCTGGGTAAATCCCAGCGTGCTTCCGTCACCAAACGGGCTGTCTACACGGTAAAACCCTTTTTCAGTCACAGCCCCCAGAGAGCGCTGATCATAAAAAAGGGTGGACCTGTTTTGCGAATCGACGAGCAACTTGCCAGCACTGTTGTAAACTTCAAATCCACTCATTGAAAGTTATAAACCTCAACATTAAAAGTGAATGCCGGGCTACCTGTGATAGGCAAATAGAATGCAGTAAAGCCGCCATTATAAGCACGACAGTAATATTCGTTTGCAGTAACGCCAGCCGTGACAATCGATATAAATGTACCGTCTTGAGTAATGCCGGGATAGGAAACATCCTTAGTCGTTTCCCCCGCCGCAAATGTTACTGAAGTGCTTCCAATATACCGAATAGCGTAATCACTTAAATCGACGGCAATACGCCCCGCGCCGTCCCAGCACTGTAAACCCTGTGGCATTACCATAACCCCATTCTGACGCGCAGCACGTTGTTGCTGTCGTAGATTTGAATGAGCGTGCTGGATATCAGCATCCTTCCGCCGCCGCCCACACCGTTAATTTCAAACGTTCCCCCTTTATCGAGTCTCCAGCCGGCAGATCCCGCCACATAGTTATTGGACTGAATAAAGTTGCCGATTTTGGCGTTTTCAATAGTACCGTCCTGAATGAAGCTGGCCCGGATAAACGTCTGCCCGTTCTGGATAACAAACGGTAACGCCACACCGTTGCCAGCTGCCGTGGTGACAGCAAAACGGTCGGCCAGGAAGATAACCTGAGACTGCATACCGGATGGCGTATTCTCAACGCCGATCCCCATGCCTGCCGCGTAATACTGGCCGTTACTCGTTAACCCAACTTTGATGTTGTACATCGCGCTGAGTTCGCCGTTTACGTTCGCAATTGCTTGGGCATTCGTTGTAATCGCCGCCGTATGACCGTTAAAGGTCGCCGTGATGGAGTTTATCTGCGTGGACGTGGCCTGCTGATAATTCGAAACCGTCTGGCTCAGGCTGTTGATGGATGCTGTATTGCCGTTGACATCTGTCTGCAGGCTCAGCAATGCGCGTGCTGTTGCCTCCTTCTCGTTTACTATCACTTCGTCGAGACGGTCTAACTGCGCGCTGTTACCTGCGACCGATGCCGACAGCGTTTTACGCGCGGCCACCTGCGCCAGCCCGTTCTGAATAATGGCTATTGCTGAGTTTTTTACGCCTCCTGTCATGCCGTCCATAGAGACAGACATTTCATCGATTCTCACCTCAGCCTTGGCCAGTCCGTCAGAGTTTTTCTGTATGGCAAGCGCCTGCTGTTCGAGTTCATTGTTTGCCTGCAGGATATCGTCAGCCATACCAGCAATTTTTTCGCTGGTATCTACAGCATTCTCTATCAGGTCCTTGAACGTCTCAGACCCTTTGATGTCCTCCAGGATCACATCGGTTATGTCGGAAACATCGATACTGGCCTGCCCGCGCACCCAATCCGTATACCCGGACTCGTTACCCGTTCTGTCGACCAGCTGCGCGCGGTACCAGAAAATCTGTCCTGCCTTCAATCCCATCTGCTGATATTTACGCTGCGGGTATGGCACATCTGCCAGCAACATCGTATCGTCCTCAGTACCCGTCAGGCTGTACTGAATTTCGGTCTTCAGCGTGTCGTCGGTATTCGCCGGGAATCCCCAGTTCAGCTCGATACCGAAAACCACGTTTTCAGAAGCGATGAAGCCAACCGGCTTCGGTGGATTGCCCACTTTACCCGTCAGCGTTTTCTCTTCTGAATACCCCCATCCAGATGAAATTTCAGCGGCGTTGATTGCGCGCACGCGCACCAGATAGCGCCCGGCATAAATCCCCGGGACGTCGAATGACGTGGTGGAGCTGCGCGGCACGTTAACCCAGTTCCCGTCATTGCGGCGCCATTGCGCTTCATAGGCGATAGCGTTCTGCGCCTGGTCCCAGCTCACGCGCATCGTTTCGACGCTGATATTTTGCTGAACCACGGAAAACGAGCTGATCACGATGTTCGCAGGCGGCGACTGGTTGCCCGGCGGGATCACGCTCACCGGCCGCTGGTCAATGATGGCTCCGGTATCAATGTGATCGAATTTATCCGGATCGTGATTTGCACCGATGATTGTGAACGTGCCGTCATTATTATCAGTTACCGTAATGACGCGATACTGCTGTGCGTAGAGCTCATCAGACTCAATGACCCATACGGCCTCAGCCACAGGCGTTTCGCTGTAAGCGGTCGTAACGGTCACCTTATTGCCCGTAATCGACTGAATGGTGCGTGACTGTGAAACACCCGAGGGAAGATTGACAATCATCCGGTCGGCTGCCGAAGCATCCGGCGCCCTGTCCAGCGTCAGCACGCGACCATTCACCGCAGAGATACGGCCGCCCAGGTCGTGGCCGGAGAGATTTCGGTCCGCTACAGCGATTACATAGCCAGGCTGTGGAATGTTGCCATCTTCCCCTACATTGAAAGTAACAACGCGATCTTTGTTGTTGGTGAGGATCCCCCATCGCCCTTTGCGATTCGCTTCCGACTGACGGGTACAACCGATCGCAGTTATCTCAAGTTGATTAAACCCATAACGCGCAACCAGCGCCTGCTCAAAAACAGGCTCCATCGCATCAGAATAAGCGTTATCAGGATCAGACCAGGACACCAGCGCATTGGTGTAACGGTTCTTTGTGGTGCTGCTGGAATAGGTAAAGCGCCCATCAATAACGTTCGCATGCGTGTATGTAAAATCAACATCTCTCGGCATGTCCGCCAGCGCCACAATCTGGTCGTCACCCCAGTAGGTCATCCCACGGAAGATGGCGGCAAAATCACGCAGGACCGTATAAGCGTCGTTGCGTTCCTGAATGTACACGTTGCAGGTATAGCGTGGTTCGGTACCACTTCCGCCTTTGCCGTCCGGTACCATTTGATCGCAATACTGTGCAACCTGGTAGAGCGTCCATTTATCTATGTTGGCCGTTGTAAGACGATCCCCAAGTCCGAAACGGTCGCTAACCACCAGGTCGTAGAAAATCCATGCAGGGTTATCGGTCCAGGCCCATTTAAATGTCCCGGCCCACATACCGCTATAAGTGCGGGTTTCGGGGTCGTAAGTATCTGGTACGCGGATAACGCGGCCGCGGGGCTCGCAGGAGATCTGCGGGATAGAGCCGTTAAACTGGCTGGAATCGAATTCGATATAAAGTAGCGCTGTGTTTGGATAGCGTAATTTGGCGTCAATTACCTCGGTGAAGCTCTGCAGCAGCATCGTGTCACCGATCTTTGCGCTGTTGGCATCAGACGTAATCTTACGGAGTCGGATTGTCCAGGTGCTGCCAGCCTGAGGTAAATCAATACGGTGGCTGCGCTCGTAACCTGACGTCGTTTTGCCGGTCACGCTGGTATTGAGTACCGTATGCCATGTGCCGCCGTCCGTCTGCAGGTCAATCGCATAATTAACCGAGTAACCGACCAGATCGCCGTCGTCCTCCTGCTTGAAAAGCGAAGGCCATTTCAGGCGCAGGCGAACAGCTGAAAGCTGCGTATTGGTAAACGTGCGCGTCCACGCTGTAGCGCTCGATACCTCAGTTCCCACGTTGATTTCGTTTTCGGTACCGGGTATGCCCTGAATATATTTTTGCGCCTGAGTTCCCGCGCGAAATTCCCACGTAACGCCGCTGAAATTTTGAGAGCCGTCAGCATTCTCCAGAGCCGTTCCGTCCAGGTAGATATTTTTCGCCGTCAGCTGCCCTGCAAATTCCCCCTCTCCCAGTGCAACGAGAATTTTTGCCTTTGCTACAGATTGCAGATCGTCAGGCTGTTCGGTAGGAGTTCGGGAACTTGAGCTGCCGCCCTTGCGGCCTTTTATAGCGATTGCAGTTGCCATATTGCGCCCATAAAAAAAGCCACCCGAAGGTGGCCTGAAGAAGGTTTTTATTTATTGCTGGTCTTCGACATAAATCCCGGCAGAAATAATCGCGCCGCCGATTCGCCGGCGTCCATAAAGAAGTGGTACCGGATTCCCCTGGGCTGTCGTGTTTGTTACTCCACCAAAGGCGTAGCTGGCGTGGTTATCCGCAGATTGCTTACTGGCGAGCCCGGTAGTCTGTGGAGAAAGCATCTGGACTACGCCGCCGATCGCCATTGATGCCCCAATCCCCGCCACTGCGCCCCATCCACCAGCGAAAGCGGTACCACCAATCCCGATCGCGGCCCCTCCCGTAACGAACGCAGCAACAGCGACAAGGGCAACCCCGAGGATTGTCTGAAACACCCCGGCTCTCTTACTGCCGATGATCACCGGCGCGATGCGGATTTCCTCTGTGCTCCTGTCCATGCTGAGCTCATCGTTTAAGAGGTTTCGTTTCCCGCTGAATACCGCATAAGTTAAACCTCGTTGTTTACTGGTATTCAGGAAACGCTCAAAACCCGGCACGATGAAGCTTAGTGCACGGATGGCCTCTTTTGGTGAAGCTACTGATAAACGATATTCACGCCCGAAGGTGGCACCTAGCACGCCATAAAGCCGGACGGTTCTGAGCGGTTCTTTATCGAGTGAAATTGCCATATTTACTCCATAAAAAAACCCGCCGAAGCGGGTTATAAATTCTGTATTAGCCAGCAAAAAACCGCCTCTCAGCGGATTCATTTGTTCGATATGATTCGGATGTAGTGCGAGGTTGCCACGAGAGCCTGTAGCGAATTTCCGCCAGTTGCACATAACGTTCTGGAATCGTACTCTCGAGACCAGTGACATAACCAATTTTCCAGGTCATCCACTGAATAATCCTTACGAGCCAAACCCTCTGCGATGGTTACAACCTCATCACTGGGTGCTGTAAGCTCATATCCATTGAGCAACAGGAATACGTAACCAGCCATCATGGCAGTGCGTTTGTTTGCATTTGCGAATGGATGATTCTGGATCAGGCTTTCAATTAGAACAGCAGACAGACGAAACATATCGTCTGTCTGCTCATAATATCGAATGGTACTTGGTCGTGACTGTGAAGAACTGAGATTGTTCGGATTCAGGACGCCTATTGGTTCATTTGGCGTCTGAGTCTCGATCAGAGACCTGTTGATGTAAACGATATCTTCAATGGAAAGATAATTTACTCCTTCAACATACTCTATCGTCATCCGTTTCTACTCAGACCTTTGAAAGTTCTTCCATCGCCTTCTCGTATCTAGCAAACCCAAACTCAAAGGCGTTTTTAACTTGACCAGTATGTGAACATGTTTTGCTGATCGCTGCACGAGGTTTCGCCACCGTGGATTTGTCACGAGGCGGAATGTACAAGCGATCTGCCTTTTTTAATGCGTGACCCATGATTATCACCCTCATGCACGTTTGGCAGTGCTTTCTCAAATTGTAGGATGTAAACACATCCAAAGATTTCATGACCACTTCAAGTGGTTGAGGACAATTTAATACCATTAGTCATATTTGAGCAATGGGCCGATGTCTGAAGATGGATGCAAGTTCGACGAACTTTATCGTGGCCGCTTTGCAAGTTAACCACCTTTTCGCAGAACTTACCCCTCAGGTAATAGTAAACTATTGTCACGTTCTCAGGAGATAGGCTGTGCCTATGATCTGCTTGAAGAGTTCAAGAAGGCCATAAATAGCACTTTTTGCACAAAATCCATGACTTGGTTGGAATGCACGACAATAAAGATTGCTGTAGTATTTCGGCCCCCTTGAATGTGGCGCTCATTTTTTAACCGTGCCCTAATAAAATTTTATGTCTGAGTATCTTCATGGTCCTTTCCATCCAGTAACCTCCATACGGCACGCGCTGGCTCAGATGCCCATAAAGGTGATGCAGTAGCATGTTGCCTTCCAGCAGAATCCCCGCATGATTCCACTTATCAGCCTGAATCTGCATGATCACCATATCGCCTGGTTTTGGCGGCCCGTCGAATTCACGGAATCCGCACTCATACCAGCAATCCTGGTAGAAGTTGTCCGGATAGTCGTTTTCCCACCAGGGATAATCGACCCGGTAATCGTGAAGCTCTATCCCGTACGTTTGCCGATAATAGCTCATCACCAGCCCCCAACAGTCAAATTGACCAAGCACAAACGGACGCTCGAGCAGCGGCAGTTCTCCGCGCGGCTGGATGGTCCGTAAATCCCCCTCCGGCCAGCTCACGATATGCCAGGGTAAAAGGGTTGCATCGCATTGCGCTTTATCCAGTTCGCTTGGTTGAGTCGTCGCGTCCGGGTGGCTATGAACGATTCCCGTTATCGTGCCCCAGTCTTCAGCAGCAGCGTAATCCTCTGGCGCAAGGTGAAACTGCTCCGTTGGTTCGGCAGCCAGATTACGGCATGGAAAATAGCGTTCCACCCGGCTTTTCTGCGCTATCACACCACAGCATTCGCGGGGATATTCTTTCGCAGCATGCGCCAGGATGTCCTGAATTGTTTTCTGACGCATGTTAACTCCTGATCAAAGATGTTCCAGGAAAACCACCGAAAGGAAGTTCATTGTGTTCACCAAACCGAAGCTTGCAGGCGGTGAGCGTGCCGTTGCATTTATCCAATGAGGGATCGCTTACCGGATTGTTGTTTTTGTCGAAGTAAAGCGTGCCGGCATAATCGCACCCATCACCGGTGCGGTACTTATTCCGGATGCACCATGTGCAAAGGGAATGCAGCTGCCTGGTCGGGATCATCAACCCCTGCAGATCCATCGGGCTGGTAAGAACAAACTCGATACTTTCACCGGGAAGCTCGCTATTTTTACCGTCGATATAGAAAACCCGCTTTCTCACCTGCAAGGGATCTGCTGTTGGATTTCCATCCTGGAAATTGCGCGCATCCAGGTAATGCGCAAAAGTGTCATGAATCGTAACTTTGGCCTGCAGCATATCGTCATAGGCCAGACAGAGCGCAGTGATAGAACTGTCAATGTTGGCAACGGTGAGCGTCGGCTGGGCGCTACTGCCATCGGTTGAAGCTTCCAGTCCCTCGAGCTTATATGGCCAGGCACCATACTCTTCGCCCTGCCACCAGATACTCTTCGCCTTTAACTTTGATTCGTCGCCACCAGCAGCCGCAATCTCTTCTTCAGTATGCGGGAGGTTATAAGCGTGAAAGCGCAGAACGTCGTCCAGGCCAAACGCAGAACCGTCTACCTCAAGAAGACGTATTTTTTCGCCCGGTTCGAGGCGTTGATAATCTTCAGTAATCATAGTGCATATGCCTGTTTGAAGGTTGCTTTTATGGTCATCACTTTGCTGGATAGCGGCTGGACTTTAATGGAATCAGCTTCAATCCGGTATAAACCGGTTTCGCCGACAGGAGACGTCCAGATAAAGGATTTTGTAATGTGCTTGCGGCAAAACCTCAGCGCATCGAGCATCTCAGTTTTTTTTCCCGTTAAGGTCATCGGCCATGACTGTTTTTCAGGGTTGATGCCTTCACCGGCGATCTGTTCAAATCCGTCTCCGAAGGATGCAGAGCGTGTTGCGTAAGTGAGCCCCCCTTCCATTCCCGCCTGAATCTGGGTTCGCCAGGTGAACGTTTCTAAGGCCATGTTTGCTCCATAAAAAAAGCCACCCGAGGGTGGCTTGTGACAGTATGAGAAGGAAATTAGCGGGTTTCACAACCAAGCTGAGATTTGTCGATAATCTGCGTGCCTTCAACACGGTAACCATATGTGCCGAACAGAAATGCGTGGTTTAATTGATAAATAACAACGTCGCTTAAGCCTACGGAACACTTATCTTTTTCAATAGCCCGATCCATTGCAGTTTTAACGCTTGGAATGCCCAACGGGAAAATAACAATTGGAGCTTTGTCTTCACCAGTCACACGTTGACCTTTTTCAAACTTAGCTGCGTTCAGGTTGTAATTTTTGGTACTACCAACGGTCATATCAGCAACACGAACAGTACAGCCAGACAACATTAAAGCCCCAACAGCTAAAGCCACTACCTTCTTCATTTTGCGTTTCCTTTGATTGCAATCGGAAACATCTTAACATGATGAATAATATGATCAAAAAAAACACCGATTCGTCTTATCTTGATTTTGTTGCATTCCAGATGAGACCACCAGGCTGGAGCTGTTTGGCAATACCTGCGCGCACTGACTGATCAATGGTCTGCTTGTAGGCCCGCGAAATAGCGTCGTTGTCACCAGAAGTCTGCTGCTGAGTGTTCTGGTTATGAACGATCACGGAAGTTTGAACGGTTACGCCACCAGCTGCATTCGATTGCAGCCCATACATTGGGGCTGTGCCAACATAACCGCCGTTTGCATACCCCTGAGCTCCACGCATAAGCGCATAGAGATTGCCGACACCCAGCGCACTGGTCGCTTCCTTCGTAAAGACAAACTCACCACCGTGAACTACGCCTTTCGGTTGGTATTTACCGCCACCACCGGTGTAACCGCCGCTATCGAATCTCGGCACCAGACCGCCACCAGAGAAACCAAAAAACGCCCCGATACCCGTTCCACCAAAGGCTGACTTCATTCCATTAACCAGAGCCAGTTGAGTCAGCATCTGGGCGATGCCCTTCAGGAAGGTAGTCAGGAAATCTGAGAAGTTAGATTTACCAGTAGTAAAAAAGTCAGTAAGTGTGCTGGCCATCCCGGTGAACGCATTATTGGTAACCGTCTGCACCTGGGAGTAAACATTTGTCGCGCTGTCTTCGAAATCAGCCCAGCCCTGTTTCGCACCGGTCAGCCAGTCACCGCGTAGCTGATCCTCTGCATCATAGTAATCATTCGCCGCTTTAAGCTGCTTTTGATAACCCTCATCATCAAGCGAACCTCCAGCATTCTTCCAGCCAGCGGCAAGCTGACTTTTCGCAAGTTCACGTTGTGCCTGACGGTCACTCATCCCGGCACCGTTCACTAATGCAGCCTGCTTCTCTGCCATCTGCGTGACATATTTCTGCGAGGTATCCATTCGCTTGTTCAGCTGTTCCTGAGCGGTAATCTGATCACCTAACAGGGCTTTCTGCCGTGCCAACTGAAGCACCTGGTATTTACTCGCCAGCAGGGATTTCTCCTGCTTTGTCAGTGAACGTGAACGCGAGGCCTCCTCCAGCACCTGAAATTTCGCTTCAGTCGTCCACAGATCTTTGCGCTGCTGGCTGATAGTGTCGTTCAGCCCTTTATGCTGCTGCAGCGCGCGTAACTGTGCCTGAAGCGCCAGTAATTCGGCCTGGGCAGCATCCGTGCTGCGATCGCCAGCCGATAAAGTGCCCTGCTTTCCGGTTTTGGTTTTTTTGCCAAAAGCAGCGACTCCTTCCCGATCCTTCTGGGTGGTTGCGGCACTTATCTTTCTGGTCGTATCGAGGTATTTACCTGCACTGATATCAGCCGCATCCCAGTCTTTTTTCAGCTGAGAGACGCTGTCACCATATGCGCCGGCCATTTGTTCGTTGTAGTCCTGCCATCCCTGCAAAGTATCTGTTTTCGCCCAGTCAGGAACGAGGTTAATCGCGGCAGCGATAGAGGAAGAAATGATCTGGTTCAGCTTCTGGAAAACGATCGCAACGCTGTAATAAATTGCGTTGAATTCCTTCAGTGTGTTTGATGCCAGCTCAGCTACCCACTGACCGATACTCTGCATGGCCTCAGACGCCCAGCCCTTGATATCCAGCCACAGGCGACCAAACGGCGTCAGCGAGTCGTAAGCCTGCTCCCCACGTTTTGCCATCGTATCGCCAAACAGGTCCATAGCCTGCGTAACGGCCGCGGTCTGGTCCTTTTGCTTTATCAGATCGTCAACCTGCTTAAGTTGTGAAACGTTCAGGAAATTATATTGTTCGTTGAGACTCTGCAGCGCTTTAACAGGGTCTTTTTCGATGTCCTTATAGGCTTTGGCGATGTCCTGCGCCGAGACTATACCGGTCTGAACCGCCAACGCCGTGGAGCCCGCTGCTTTTTCAAGTTGCTGCTGTGTCAGCGATCCCATGCCAACCAGCTCAGTCATCAAGCTCTGAACGGTACCTACAGTAGCGCCAGTAGAGGCAGCAATAGACTGGGAGGAAGCCATGATCTTGAGCGCTGACGTGCCGGCAATGTTGCCAGTCCTGATAATGGCCTTGTTGATTTCGTCGTAGGCGGTGAAGTAGTCCGATCCCGCTTTGGCCGCAATCAGTACAGCACCGGCCAGGCCACCAATGGCCACTCGGGCAGGAGTCACCATCGACAACATCGCTTTCAGAGCATTGCCTACACCGCCAAACGAATCGCGCAGCTGGCCGCCCTGCTGAATGGCTACCATATAAACCGGCATACCGGACGCTAATGAAGTTACGATGTCGGTCATTTGCATTGGAAGATAACGCATCGCGTTGCGGTATTGCCCCGCGCTGATCGCTCCTGACTTCCACGCTTCTTCCTGCTCTTTCAGTCGGGCGATCATCGGTGCAGCACGATCGGACACGCCAAGTTGGGCTGCTTTTAGCTCTAACAGTTCTACGCGCGTTTTCCCGATTGCTGTGACCTGCTCTTCCAGCGAATCGATAAAGGTTTTGCCCGCTGCAGCTGCCCGCTGCGCTGCCTGTGCCTGTTCAATGCGAGCCCGCCCCTCTGCGGTCTCAGACTCCATGACCTGCGCCAGTTTAGCTCGGGTCGTCTCAAGCACGCTGTTGTAGCGAGTAAAGTCTTCATCCCCTACAAGCCCTTTACCGCGAAACTTCGCCAGGCTCTCCTGGATCGTGTCCAGTTCATCCAGCGCCTTGTTTACGGGGCTGATTTTATTCAGTAGGTTCTGCAGTTCCTGCCGCTGTTGCTTGAGGCTTTCGCTGTTTTTCTTCTGGTTATCGATACCGGTGCGGAACGTACTATTCAGGTCATCCGCTTTACCTGCCGCGGCGGACGCGGTCTCCTGAAAGCGATCCAGTGCCTGATTACCGCGCTCCAGCTCACTGGTATTTACACGCAGGGAAATCGTGGCGATATCGTTACTCATTCCGCCCTCTCTTTATGCATAATTTTTAGCGCAGCACTTTCCATCACCCGGATGTCCGAAAGCGCGGTTGCCTCGTCGTCGACGTTGTGCAAACGCATCACCCAGGGCAAAACGTTATAGTCGAGCCCGGACGCGCCCCCCATTCCCGTTCGCCATTGCGTACTGACAGTCTGAAACACCAGGAATGAAGTCCATACATCTGGCCAGACGTCGATGTAATGATCGTCGTAATCATCCGGCGTAAGCCCGTATGGTGCCAGGTCTGCCGCTGTGGGTTCAGGCGTATAGAACGCAGAGGCAACCGCTATCAGTTTTTTTCGCGCTGCCCCATCAGCTCGCGGTAGTAGGTTTCCGGGATGGCCTTCATCGCCGCCGGATAGTTTTCCAGCAGCACCGACAGGTTTTCCGCGTTGAATGCATCGGGAAGTGCCCATCCAGCAATGATTTCCATCAGAAAATCAGTGGCGGTTTTGCCTTCCAGTTTTTCCAGATTAGCCAGCTCTTTGAGTGGCTTATGATTAAACGTGAAGGTCAGCACGCCATCCTCATCGCCGGCGCGCGGGATCGAGACGTTGGCCTTAAATGTAGGTTTTGGCTGAAGGGTGAATTTGGTCGCCATCGATACCTCTTAACGGAAAAAAGCCTCCACAATGGGAGGCATGAAATAGTGAAAGCTCTGACGGCTAGGCGGCAGCGTCAGTCACCTTGTAGAACGTCATCGCCGGTGACTGCAGGTTCAGCACCACACTTACTGTCTCTACCTCGTTAACCGCAGTAGTTGGCGTATCGTCAAAGGACGCCGTGGCCGCCCAGTAACGGTTTTCCTTCGCCTTCGGCACGTACATGTAAGCCGCAACCGTCTCTTCGTCTTCGTCCAGTTGGCGCAGCAACGGATATACCGGGAGAGTTGAGTCGTGAGCGATCGAGTAGGTCTGAGAGACAGCGGATTTATAAGTATTCAGGTTGCGCTGGCGATCATCGCTCAGGAACTGAATCTGTGTGGTGTTCTGATCGCCACCAGATTTCGACACCTCAGTAATTTGCGACAGCTCAGTCCATTCAAGCACCTTGCGGATCGAACCGGTACCGCCACCAGCGGCATATTTGTTTTTGTTGGTGGTATTGATATTGCGAAGAGTTACGGCGCTTTCGGCAATCGCATCAATTTTTGCAATGACGTTATCAACACCGGACCAGTTGCAGTTCACATGAACAATATCACCCACCTTGAGAGCATCCGCTTCACTCACGATGATCACCATGTTTTCGGCGTTCGTCGCCCCGGTGAAAGTAATGGCTGGGCCATAACCCGATGCCAGATAGACGTGAGCGCCGTTAGGCAATGCAAAGCCCATATTGGTTACTCCTTTAGAAACGGGAAAACCGGCAAAGAACCGGTCAGGTTTAGAAGGTTGTGAGGATTAGCTGGAGATATCAGCTCGATAATTGAGACTAACGGGAACGGTATAAGCGACAGATGTAGTGATCCCGCGGAAAACACCAGGCGTTTGGTCTATCCAGCATGTAAAACCCCTGCCTTCAATCTCCTGCCCCTCGGGGAACAATTCAGCCACGCGGTCAGCCAGAGCCACTACATCGGTACGGCCTATGCCGACAGGGGCCACAACGTTAATCTGGTATACACCTGAATAAATGCGGCAGCGCAATCCAAGGTCTACCGTACGCGGCGTGGCGGGCATGTCATGGACAGCAAGATAGAACGCATCAGATGGCGGTGTGAAAGGCACGTTTTCCCAGGCAACTGGGATCCCTTCAGCATCAGCCCACTCGCCGAGCCTTGTGGCCAGCGCCGCCGCAATATCGGGAATCATTTAGTCACCTCCCTTACTGCGTCTTCAAAAAATCGCTGAAACTCAGCAGCAGTAATGCGTACCATCCCACCCGGAGCCTGGGAAGAGTGCCCCATCTCCAGTCGATACGCGTAAGGGACGTTGTTGCAGAAATAAATAGCCTTCATCCCGACTTTGAACAGGGACAGCGTGTAATTCCCTGCGGCTTTTGTCAGATTTCCGGTTTTATCTACACGTCCCGTTTCATATGTGGTCGGTGCATCAAAAGACACCTGCCAGTTACCGCGAAAGCGTCCGCCCGTATACCCCGGCGGTGTTTTGATATCCATCCCATCAACTAGTCGAGCCTTCTTTTTAAGTCGTCCGGTTTTAGTCAGGTTGGCAGGGTCCGATTTTTGCGCTTCGTTATGGTCGTATACCGCCTGATTGTAAGAGGCTGCCGTCTGGTTGATGCCCCAGAGTTCGGGGTTGCCGACAGGTGACATCATCACCAGTTGATTAAGGATCCGAATGCCGACAGCACGTACGACCGCTTCCTGATTCGCTTTGGCTTTGTCCACGAACGCGGTGATGGCAGCCGTGAACGCCTTATTATCGTCCATGTTATGCCCTCAATTGAGCTTTGTAGCAGAGCACCACAGCGCCCGGTTTCACGGGGTTTGGTTTAACTACGCGGTGGCTTACGCCGTCCACGTCGATCAGATCGCCGGTTTTAATGTCCTTCTCAGCACTGAAGACAATCCGAACATCGCCGTTTTCAATGACGGTTCCGTCAATTTCACCTGGCGCGTAATCCGTCTTAACTCCTGTGGCGGTGAACTGGATATCATCGGAACAATGCTCCACACCACCGATGACGATTAACGAGCCCTTACGCGTGACGTTGTATGCAATGCCGTTCTGCTTGAGCATACGAGTCGTTGTCGCCTGCATTCGCTGATAGTTGATGGCCATTACGCGCGCTCCGCGAAAGCATTGATTGCATATCCACGCCCACCAGCCAGGTCGCCGAGAATAGCCATTACCGCCGGGTAGGATGGTGTGAACACCTCACCATCGGCAACCGCATAGGTCATGGTTACGGCGCCTTCGACACGTTCGGTTTTAACCGCGGCCTCACGAACGCTTGAAAGCAAATCGCCCTCAATCGCCTCGATAGCCAGCATGCATTGTGCGGTGATAACCTGCCGCGGCACCTGGTCGGATGGGAAGTCGTGTCCATCCAGAATGACATTTGCTCGTGGCCAGGCCAGCGGCTGTCGAGGGTCTGCTTTGGAACCTACCCAATCAAGCCCTTCCAGATAATCCATTGCCTTAATCAACAAAGGAGTAAGCTTGTCAGGTAGTTCAATGCCGCGTATTGCCGCAAACGAGGCAAGATCCTCTTCACTGGCGTAGCTGTTGGCATCAGAAGAGGTGATATCGGTATTGATCATCGAATAATCCTGTTTATGGGGCTTTCGCCCCATTCGTTATTCTCCGGCAGGCGCAGTAAAGGTGATCTCATCAGTGGTTTTCGCCACACCTTCAACCGTGCCGGTTACCGTGAAGGTGCCAGCAACGTCTGATGTGAGTTTCACCGTTGCACCACCAGCAGAGCCTGTTTGAGAACTGGCCGTGCTAAGCGTGCCGCCCGTTGAACTCCATGCAACAGTTTTACCGGAAACACCTGCGCCGTTTAGCGTGTACTTCAGGGAAATGGTGACCGTATCGGTGCTGTCAGCGGTTGCGGAGGTTTTATCCGCTGACAGCGTTACTCCCCCGCCGCGGATCCCAGCTTAATCAGCACGCCAGCCGTAGATTTGTTGCTGGTGAAGTGCTTCTTCCAGTTACCTGCAGTGCCGATTTTGGTCAGGTCTGGGTTATCGCCTTTGGAGGTATCCCAGCTGTAACCCAGCAGGTCGACATTCACCACGCCTTCAGCGCGGTATCCGATAGCCAGGTTTTCCTGGTCGTTGATGTCGTAGGAACGGAAGCCCGGCGCCTGAGACTCGGTGACGGTAACCGCTCCGGTCACCAGCCCAAGGATCGCATCAGCATCCATAGTGTCGGTAACCAGTACAGGTTTACCCAGCGTGCCCGGCTGCCCGCCGTAAACCACAACGCCTGCTTCTTCGTAGATTTTGTTGGCAATCGCCTCATCCACGATGTCGAAGTAAGTGGCGGAGTGCATAACGAAGAGCACCACACGGTTGAACTTATCGCCGTATTTGCGCAGGCCGCGCGTCAGGGTCTTTTTACCGTCAGTCTCAATGTCGGCGGTTACGACCATGTCGGCGTTAGCGCCAATCGCCGCAGTCAGCGCTTTCAGGCCATATTTCACGTAGCCTTCCAGCGTCGCGTCAGCCACATCAGTGCCGATTACTTCGGAGAACTCGTCAACCGAGCGGCCACGGCGTTTGAATGCTTCTTCAGTCGTTTCGTATGGACCGTATTTCCACGGCGCTTTGACGGAGACGGCTTCACCTGCGCCAATCTTCTTCCCCGTCACTTTTTCGGTGGAGTTAACATCACGCGATTCGATCGAGCCGCCCACCTTGTAGAAGGCACGTTTGCGGAAATCACCTTCAATAAGCTCGTTATCCAGCAGAATCGCCCCGTTGGAAGAGGCATTAAAGATTGCCAGGTTATCCTGTCGGCGCTCAAGGAAAGCGGTCTGAGCCAGGTCGTCATAAATAATCAGGTCGGTATTAACAGTCGTCATTCGGGAAACGCCTTATTTCGGAAGTTTGAGGAAGGCCTGCTGGCCATGCTTGCGGATGTAGTCCGCTTTATCGCTGGCGCTCATTTCGGAACGTTTCAGGCTGCCACCGCCGTTTGGTTTGTGTCCGCCCGCGCCGGTGCCTTCTGCGCGTGGGAACAGATGCGGAGCCGTCTCCTTAAGAGACTCCGCCCACTCAAGCGGGCTTAGTGGAGTTTTGCCGTCTTTACCGAACAGAACATCGCCATTTGCATCAACTGCTACGGCCTCGCCTTCGTCGTTGAGCTGGAATGTGCCTTTGGCACGCAGAATCAGATCGTCGGATGCTTCCGGCAGCGCGCCAGCTTTTGAGGCTGCTGCACGGATTGCATCGCCCAGGACGCGGTCCCGGAATTTGTTGGAGAACGCTTCGGCTTTGTCGGCGCGTTCATTTGCGGCTTTAATCTGCTTATCAACGTCAGCACGCAGACGCTCGGTGCGCTTATCGAGCACCTCATCAATTTTCCCGGCGGCAATCAGCTTTGCCTCTTCGTCGTCGGAAAAACGCTGGAGGATCCCACGTACAGCATCAGGATCGATACCATCGAAGCGCGACAGGGTTTCTTTTTGCTGCTTGATGGTGCCCAGCAGCTCAGAGTTTTTTGATTTCAGGCCTGTAACTTCGCTGGTCACACGCTCATCAATCAGCTTCTGTATTTCTGGCGTGATTTCGATACCACCGCCACCGCTGCCCTCTCCGCCGCTTTCTGGTGCGTAAAATTTCAAGAGCATATTTCGAATTAACATAATTTCCCCTTGGGATTTTGCCGGGCCTCGCCCATAAAAAAGCCCCGGCGGATGCCAGGGCGTGAAGTATGAAATGGTTGTTAGATGTCAGTGCCTGAGAGCTGCTTCAGACGTTCCAGGCTGATCCATTCGCCTTTATCAGTGAACATATCAGCCAGGTCGATTTCACCTGTGCGGAAAAGACGGCCACGCTCGGCACCCAGAACCTTATCCTGCCGTTGAGCTGGCTGACGCTCGAGCCATTCCAGATACGTGGTTTTAGCTGGCACCTGACCATCCATGCTGGCACGAGTGCCCTCGTCCATCTCGTCAATATCAATGCCAAGTTCGCGCCATGACTTGAGAATCAGGGTTTCGGTAGAACGACAGCAAAAATGGATTTTCCCGGGTCCCTGTAGGTAAGGCACCTTATGCCCGACAGGTTTGTTATCCAGGGTGTAGCGCAGCAGGTCACGAATAATGCAGTCGTGGCTGGTTTTATTGTCCAGCGTAGACAGCCACTGCTTACCTTTCACGATATCGCTGTTGGCGCTGGTGAAGCTGTTGCGTGCTGTGGCAGCCAGATGATTCACGGCTGTTTTAGCGATGCTGGCGGCGTTTACCCTGCTCATCTGCAGCGCGCCGTCGCGATAAACTTTATTGGCGTGGCCGCGAACACTGCGCGCGATTGTTTCTACCGTGTCGCCGGCAAGATAACCCCTGCGGACGGCGTTCACGATACGCGCCAGCCTGTCCGATTCCAGATTCTCCGCCCATTCACTCAAAAGTCGTCCCTGAAAGGGTTGCGCCATTGCTGCTGCATACACCATGTCGGCTGTAATGCCCTGCAGCGGATATCGCGCTAGCACCTGAGATGGCAGAAGGGAATCGAACAGGCTCAGCTGATAACTGGCTTCGTTCTTTGCCAGGGCCACCAGCTCACCCTCGAGCCCTGCCTGCATGGTAGCTACGGCCTGATGATTAAGTTCGCGTACGCTGCCCAGTAAACTCTGCAGACGATTAACGGTGAAGCTCTCCGGAGGCAATCTGTCCAGCGCATCCAGCAGGCGTGCCGACAGTTCTGCGTCCGTCTCGTTGAGCAACTTCACCATTCGGTTTGCCACGCCAGTGGCATAGCGGCTTAACCAGACGGAGTGTGCGATCGACTCATCGCGCAGGCTTTCGTTTACGGTTGCCATATCAGCCCCCGGTCAACGTTGGTGCCTGATTGCGAAGCGCATCAATTACCTCGTCCGGACTGTCAGCCGGGTCGATAAGGTCAAGCTTCTGCAGTGCGCGAATCATATCGCTGTCACGCAGCGCACCGGACTGCCAGGCGTTGACGATTGCCGTCACCATGCCCGACTCGGCAACCTTAGCAATGAATTCCTGGTTGATGGTGTAACTCGTCGTCTCACCATTGATGCCAAGGTATTTCGCACACCATCCCAGCGCCAGCGTATAGGCCTCAGAAACGTTCGAAACGCAGATACCGAGTACAGACGTTGATGATGTTTGCTCGCCGCTCGCCTGAGTAGCCGTCTTCGCCGTGGTGTTCTGCTCAATCAGTCTGGCCCCTAGTTGCACCATGTAATCGCGCTTACTGTCCATGGCCTCTTTAGCCAGCATGTTCGGCTGCGCCTGGGCATAGCCAAACGAGCCTTCTTTGGGAAGCAAAAGCAGTGATCGGGAACCAATTTTCACGCCCTTCTTCTCGAGGTGGTCGCGCCAGTTGGTATCGAGCCCAGTCATGTACGGCTGCACCTGGCCACAGAACCATACGCTGTCTTCATAGTCAGCGCTGTTTCGGTAATGACCGTGGTTTATCTCCACCAGCGCCGCCAGGGGGGAATCATCGATAGTGGGATCGTTGTTCTGAGCACCGACAAAGGTGAACGGGATTTCGTCCCAGGAGTCCTGCCCTTTGGGCTTAGGGTGGTACTCACTGTCAACTGTGTAGGTTCCGCTTGCGGTGCCACCAGCCCGGCGCCATACCCGGCAGATGAACCGCCCTTCTTCCAGCGCCAGCTCGCGATACTGGATTTCATCCTTGTACGCGTAACCATCTGGCTCTTCTACGCATTCGCGCAGGACCACAAGCACCAGCTGATCGCGTCCGTTAATTCGCTTTGTTCGCCAGTTGATAATGTTCTCTGCCGGATAGCGGAGGATGATCGCCTCATCGGAGGCTTCTGCGTAGTCGACATAAAGCCCCTCTCGCGCAACTTCCAGCACGTTCTCGGTCACCAGCTGCGACTGCTGGTAAATACTTGTGCCGGCCCCGTCAGCATTGTCCAGCAGGTATTTCAGCTTCTCCGGTCCGTTGAAAGTTGGATCCTTTCGATACGCCATTCCAAGCATGCCGATTTTCGTGTTGCCGGCAATGGCATAGAACACCGCGCGACTCAGATAGTCTTCGTTGCGTTTACGGTTACGCGTGGATTTATCGGTTGGGTCGAGATACGGCAGATATTTATTACCCGCCGCTTTTACGGCCTCAGCCCCTTTGCAAAAGTCCCTGTATTTCCTCCAGGCAGCAGAAGCCGCCCGGTGTTCTGGTCGAACCCAGGTGATGTCGTCGTTTGCCATATCAGAAAGTGGTGTCCATGGTGATTGAGTATGCCGGTTTCACGATCGGGTAATCCTTCACGATGAAGTACCCACCAGCATCGTTGGGGTGATCGTTATCTGCTGATTTGTCCGGTTCGCCATTGGCCGCCCAGATTTGCTGTTCGAGGCTTTCGGTGTAAACCGGGCAATTCTGCACATTCACCAGGTAGCGGCGTTCTCCGTTGGCGTTGCAGAACATGGCGTTCATCGAGTTGATGCGATCCTTAACCGGCGGGTTGGCATCATCAACAATGACGCTGAATCCGGCTTCGTTGAGCTGGGCGATATCGGTCTTACTGGCGTTCTGGGATTTACGGGAGTCGCCTGAGGCATCCGGATAGATGTAAATCTCTCGGCTCTTCACATATCGCCCCTCCTCGTAGCGCCAGAACTCTTCCTGAATGCGCTTAATCATTGCCGGTGTGTCGTAGACCTTCACGAGTTCACGAACCGCACGCGGTAGGCCGTTACGCTTTACGTGAACAATCGCGGCCATTTTCCCCACGTTGAAGTCCATACCGATGAAGAGCGGATCCCCATCCTGAATCTCTTCAGAACAGTTATTCAGCTTACGGTTGAACGTGTGGTAAATGGTCCCGCTATTGAGGTTCGTGAACTTCCCTCGCAGATACGCCTGAATCAGTTCGTCAGGGTAAGAGCTCAGAAGCGATGGAATGTAGTCAGGCGGAAGATTCTTTGCGTTGTCGAATGTGCTGGCCTGAATCAGACCGTACAGGGCCGCAAGCTCTGGCTTTTCACGTACGGCCTTCACGAACTGCTGGTAGACGAACTTGAAGCCCTCCGGCGTAGTCGTTACATCGATGCCGTTACGAAGCCCATCAACCTTGTAACGCATACGAGCGATGATTTTTCGCCAGGCCTGCTGTGCTTTGGCTGCCGCCATGACATCCAGTTCATCCACCATCGCGTTACCGATTTTAAAGCCGACTATCGAGCCGGGCTTCTCCATCGAACGGCAAATTGTCGTCCCGCGGTACCGTCGCCCCTCGTAGAAGTGAACCTCTTTGTTCCCCTCGTTGATTTTGACGCTCAAGCCCCAGTCAAAGGCCACCTCTTCAATCGTTGGGTAGAAGATGTCACGAATTTGCGGGTACGTCGGCGCGAAATAGCCCTGGTTAATCTTCGGGTGCTCCCACATCCCTTTGCAGATGCCGCCACAACCCACCCACGTTTTACCCGAACCGAACCCGGCAACATAGGCTTTGAATTTGTGCTGCATCGCGAGGAAGCGCGCCTGAGGAATGTTAAGTGTCGGGCTGATTCCCATCGTCTGCCCTCGCATCCACTACGTTGATATTGATCTGCACTGGGGTCGGTTCATCGTCCTCACCATCACCGGCCAACTCTTTACGGAGTTTCTCGACCTCAAGCTGCCGGCGTTCGATTTCAATCTGCTGCAGGCGCTGGGCGAACTCGTTATCGGCCAGGCCAAGTCGCTTCATTACCGCTTCGAACATTCTTTCACGGCTGATGGCTGTAATTTCGACGCCGTTTTTGCCAACCTTCACGCCGGAGTAAGCGAGACGGGAAGCTGCCGGAAGTTTGCGCGTATCAGGGTAATAAGGCTGACCGATGCCGTCACCGTTGCAGCGCGGGCATTCTGGGTTTGGTTCTCGGTTGTGGTCGTAGCCATAGCCGCCGGAATCTTCGGGTTCACGTCTGTCACGCTCAAGCGCCTCGAGTCTTTTCTCTTCGAACTCCACGGCATCACGCCACTGATACTGGTGACCAAAGCCCCAGCAGTAACGACACGCGCCGCGGCGATACTGCGACAGCTGATTGGCATCGAAGGTAGCGAGCTGCCACATCTGCGCGAGGACCTCATCGGCACTGCCCAGCGTGCGCACAATGGCGGCTTTTTGCTGCTGCGCAATGACCTGCGCAACGTTAGGATTCGTTATGAGCTGACGACCGTAGTTTGGGTCACTATATCCAGCACGCGCAGCGGCGGCTGTGGCGTTATTGTCCTTCAGGTACTCAGCAATGAAGCGCTTTACCTTCGCGCTAAGCTTTATCTCCACCAGCACTTCTGCGCTTTGTTCTTTCTGCGCAGTGCGCACTTTTTTCTGCGCAGAATGTTGCGCAGTTTGTGTAGAAGGTTTTTTAATATATCGGCGAGCAGTAGAATAGTTCAGTCCCTGCGCTTCACACCATTCCTTTGGTGATACGCCGGTTGCGGCATGTTCGGACAGGAACCGTTGCTGAAGCTCGCCCCAGTCCGGTTTTGCCATAAATTTCTCTGGTTTTTTTTCGATTGAAGGTAGATATTAAGCATGTGAATCAAAGGGATGATTAAAACTCAGCATAACTATCAACGGGTGAGTTTTCTCATTCCGGTTTGATTATATTGACTATGATTATTTCAATGGAGACATTTAATGAGTATAGAGACCGAGTTTTTGGAGGCATTTATTTCCAGACCTAATTGGTTACCCGAGCAATTAGAATCTGACTTAGAAAAATTTTATAGCCTATTAGAGGATTTAATGATATTTCCGAACACCATCGGAATAAGCCAGCCATGTTTACAAACCCCTTTCAATGACATTATTGAACTGATGGATCGGTGTAAATGCGCCATAATATTTGCGCTCCCTCAAATATTCATTGAAACAGGAAAGATAAAGGATAAAGACACTAATGGAATCACATTACCAACTGAGTGGAATCAAATTGAAACAGCCATAGCATTAACTTTAAAAAAACCCACACTCATTATATTACATGAAGATGTTACACCTAGAGGGCTACTTGAAATAGGGGCTGCAAATGTTTACATACATAAAATAAAAACCTCAGATCACAGCTGGCCAAACAACATTAAAGATAAACTAGAGTATTTAATACAGGCAGCTCATAAGGCCACAAAAAAATAATATATTCCCGATGCTCGGGACCGAAAACCTCTTGTTTGCCGGTGAGGGCCATTGCTTTCCCCTGGAGAATTTATGACTACTTACTATACAGTTGATTCAAGTAATTACTACTCACCTGGGATGGTGGCTAGACCAATCACTCCCTCCATTCAGCCAATCGAATTGCACAATATGGTCACTAGCCTTTTCCCACGCGGAGTATCAAAGCATGGTGATGGTTATTTTCTTTCTGCCAATGCGATAGCAGGACAGATCAACTTTTCGATAGATTGGGGGCTCGAGTTTTATAGAAGAGCAATGCGGCCTTCTACACCATCACGATATGAATGCATTTTTGCGTGTGAAACATTAGCAGGAGCCGTCGCATTTAGGTCGCAATACAGAAGCCCTAACTCTCCAATTTATGAAGTTGAGGCAAATGAAGATTTAATTCACAGAGGTGATATGGCACTTTTGAACAATGCGAATTCCTGCCTAGTTTATACCTATCAGATTGAACATTACTGGGCTGGCACGACATTTTTACCACAACCATTCTGGGAAATATTGATTCCTCTTCCAGCAACTATCGGAAACCGCGTGGCTTGATTAGTTGAGCAAACCGGAACGCCGTCTCAATGTCCTCTCAGTCCGGTTTGCTCATTCGTTACTCCGTTTGTTGTTACGTCTGCTCTGCCGGTGCAGACGTGAACTGCACGCGCTTCACATCGGCAGGCGCGAAATACAGCCACTATCCCGTCTCGGACGCTAGCAGTACAAAGCCATTCACCAACTCAGGCTGACGTCGTGACATCTTGCCCGTGAAGATGTCGCCTGTTTGGGTGGTTAGCGTGATTTGGTAGATATCTGGCATTATTATTACTCCCAGAGGCATTAATTGGGTGATAAAGTCCTCACGGGACCATCAACGGAGCAGAACATGAAATTAGTAGACATTGAGAAATGGGCACCACATGTAGGCATGTTTATTCTCGAATTCGGTGCCGTTGAATCTTTTACTCGCAGCCTTCTTGAGGAGTTAACTCCACCTACAATATACAAACATATCAAAGAGATAGCTCTGAGCAATAAAATAAAGATTATCACAGATATCCTCAAATGCTCTGAAGAACACCCGGACCTTCAGCAGGAACTTATTCAGGCTTACAAACATATTGATGAGCTTACAGAAATCAGAAATATAATTGCTCACAATACTGTAAAGCTCGTTTTTTGGGAAAATCACAAGCCTGAGGAATCTCCATATGATGAAGCCCTTTACAGCGATAAAAATTCAAAAACTATCACTCTTGAAGAGATGCAAGAACATAATGCCAATCTAAGTGCACTCGTAGAAACGCTGTATCGCATAGAAGGCATTAAGCGCGGAAGGCAAATTGCCAAAGACTTGGAATATTTCAAGATATCAGGGCTAACACTATCTGGCTTGAGCGGTCTGGGTAAAGAATGATGTTATAATAATTCTCATTTCAGACACTGCTCTTTGATGTAGTCCTGCATCCCGAGAATCATCTTGTCAGCGGTTGCGATTCCGTCCCGGTGATAGAAATAATTCCGTCGAGCGTCTGGAGTAAGTTCGGGGGATCCTGCATCATCCACGCCGGGGGCGGAGGTGGCTTTTGACACTCCAGGGCAAGTTGCGGCGATGCGCAGCCGTTTAGCGCCAGAATCAACATCCCGATGCAAATCATTAATGGTTTTTTTCGCATCGGACAATTCCTTCGTGTATTTAGCATCCAGTGCCGCTGCGTCACGCTGGCGGGTCTGCATGTCTTTGATGGTGGCGTTCGCCAGGTTCAGTCGTTCGTTAGCTTTATCGAGCTGCACTTTATAGATGATGGCGTTGCTACGGTAGTGGTTAAGCGCCAAGGCCATGGAAACCAGCAGGCAGATAACGACAGCACAGATGATTGCTGTTAATCGGCTCATTTTTGGCCCCACTCGCAGACTTCACGCTCAATCTCGCGCCGGGTGATCAGCCCCTTCCACTGCTTGCCACCGGCATATGTCCAGCGCTGCAGTTCTTTGCATGCCCCCGGCACATCACCGGAGTTCAGCTTCTTCAGCAGCGTTGAGCTGGCAAACGCACCAGAGCCAACGTTATAGGTGAAGGAGTAAAGCGCGGCGCGGGTAGGCTCAGGGATATGAATCTTGATTAGCGGGTCGATGGCATTAGCCACCTTTCGCAGATCTGCCTTCAGTAGGTTGTCACACTCTTTATCGGTGTATCGGTGACCGCGGCGAACGTCAGCCCCAGTATGTCCATCACAAACAGTCCAGACACCAACGACGTCTTGATAAGCATAATAGCGACGTCCTTCGAGACCATCTGCATTGCCCAGCATAACAGCAGCAATAGAGATTGCACCTGATCCGCCAACAATGGCGCCCACCAGCTTATTTCTGAGTGTCGGGTTCATCTCGGCTCCTACTGCGGCGGTTATCTTCGCGGATCTTGAAATAGAGATTCGTCAGATAGGTCAGTACGGCGACGATGATGCCCACCAGCACGCCGATAGCGTTCCACTGCTCGGGACTGTAGGCATTCAGCATGCCGTTTAGGATGCTGCCGGCTGAAGCGCCGTATGCAGCGCCGGTGGTTAATTTGTCCATGCGATACATGCTCTCACCTCGCTCTGTGCGGGTGCTAAATTTGGGAATAAAAAAAAGCCCGCTCTTTCGAAGCGGGCCAATGAGTTGACTATTTGTAAGGTAGGTGTGAGTGAGACCTATGCTCAGGAGTGAAACTGTATCGGCTGATTCACTATAGGCTCAGGAGAACCACCGGAGAGGTAGGCACATCTCACAACTCAAAGCGTAGCAGCAGATTACAAAACCATAAAAAAAGGCCTGCTTTTTATGGCAGGCTCTCAAGGAATTTGAAACTTGTATTGTTGTTGTCATGGTGCCGGGTGCCTCCCGGTGACCCTACCCCAGTCAGCAAGGCCGCGTGCATACCTGCAGAGCGCAGTTGACTGGAACGCCCTTTCGCTTAGAAAGGATTCACCACATGCATAAATTACTCATGAAGCATTCACCCGGTCAATACTATTCAACATTCGCAAAAAAAAAGCCTGCTCGGACAAGCAGGCATAAATAGCTAAGTTGGCAATAACTGAGGGAGTGGTGCCGGGTGCCTCCCGGTGGAAATGATCACAGCATTCATTCCCGCGCGCTGGTTAGACACTCTGGAGAAATGTCCTGCTGAACCGCCCCTCCGCTTAGGGGGATCCACCACTAAAACGCTTTCAGAAACATCCATTCTGCAGGATGCTTAAGAAGCATATGTGCAGTATGAAGAATCTGCCACGTAATCAAATGAATATATTCATTTAAATGGTACAGGAAGAGGGCCTTCAATCACCTCGGCCTCTCCGTTATCGCAGATGTCGTCACCCTGTGTCAGATGCCAAATACCATTAAAAGTAAGTCCCGTCTCAAGGTCTTCAGTAACGCCATTGCTGTAGTAAGCAACCTGAATCCTGCCGTTGTGCTGAATCCAGTAGTAACCTTCTTGCATGATCATCTCCTTAACATGATGAGATGAGTATATTGCTGAGTTGAGATGAATGGCGTTAGATATACTCAGGATTTATTTCTGTCATGAGGATAGGACTTCCTCATCACTGTTGCCGAACTACTCAGTCAGATCTCATTCATCTCAGATACTTCAAACTGAAAGACATAGGGATCAGAAAGAAGCTCAAATTGCTCATCGTCTGGATAGGTTACCGCTACGTGGTAATTTTCACCTGCGAAAGCCTTAATGGATGAGAGATCACGCCAATAAGTTGCCAGAAAGAAATGCTCCCATTCTCCCTGTCGTTCACGCCGTACGTATGCACCTTGGTTGCCATTAACACTTTTAGAGTGCTTAACTCCCGTTAATTCAAGATGCGCAGCAAACCCATCACCGTGTCGTACTGGTACGCAACCATGCCATGTTCTTACAATCATACCCCTCCATTAAATGTCTGAAAGTGAATTTATATTCACATTATCATAATATTTAACCTCTTTGGGGGTTTAAAATGCATTCTGACGTCATAAAAAAGCCCCACGGGGTTAACCGCAGGGCTTTAAACGAAGGCAATAACCCATCGTTAGAGCAAAATTACCACAGATTCGGGAAAAGTAAATAGTTCACGATAAATTCACGCCCTATTTTGTAATCTGCTTAAGCTGCGTTTCAGCCCAGGCCTCTTCGATATCAAACTTGGTTATTAGCTGATCGTAAAATGGCTTAACAGATTTCTTCCATGTATCGAGGCTGATTGCATCCGTTATCTGACACACCGCGGCGTAAGCCTCAGTTGAAGGAATTCGCTCAAACCCTCGCCCACTGCAGCGCTTGCAATCAGCAAGTACCGGAACGCCCTGCTGCTCTGTAAGAGCCTGATTAATGGCTTTCCCGCGTCCATGACAGTCATTACAGGCACAGCTTACTACCTTCTTCCCCTTACACTGAGCGCAGAGAATGCGTGCAACCTCCCTGACCTCCCTGCCTACTTCATACTCAGAAGGTCGAATATCCTCTGCGCCCATGTTCAGGGACATCTTCAAGAACTTCTTCTCTCTTGCCGGAGTGTGAGACTTCATACTGAAAACCTCAGCGTCAATAAATCCTTCCCCATTGCAGCCATCGCACAGCTTCTCGCTGGCGGCGCTGCGGGAATAGTCCTCGAACGCGAAGCTGGCCAAGCGATGCATCATTAGTGGCTTAACCCCGGCATCCAGTTTGCGCAGAGCAGCCACCCGATCGCACTTGGTCAGCGCATACTGAGCCAGCAACTCAATCGCCCTCACCCGGTCATTGTTGCTGATACCCATCTTCCCGAGAAAGGCGCTATAACCCAATGCTGCCCGTTCCTGCGTCATGCCCATAGCGGCCATGATATCCGTTCCGGTTAATGAGTCTGACGCCGTAGCGCGCGGAGAATCGCTAATCATGGTCGATTTGGCGAAGTGATATTTGAGGGTATTTTCAAGATTCATGCGATCTCCAGCTCGGTGATGGTGAGTTCTAATTTCCCGCCCTTAACGACAGGCATTTTCACAACGCGATAGTCGATAACCTGGCAATCATCCAGCCAGAATCCCGCCTTGGTTAAAGCGTCGAAAGCTGCCTTCTGCAGGTTATCCAGATCGCGGCGCCGGCGGTCGGGCATGTGACATTCAATTCGGATTTTGAGTGGTGCGGCCGTGCGGATATTAAGCCGGGCGCTTCGAATAACAGTGGCCACCTCATAGCGATACGCGACGCCATCAGCACTAATGTGTGTACGCCCGCGGTTGTGCCGGTAATACCGGTTATTGCTCGGCGGCCAGGGCAAAGTGATTTGATATGTCTTCATGTTCCCCCCCATAACCGGTTTCGCCAGCGGCTATCCGGGCGCGCTGGTGTGTTAGATGTCGGAAGGAATGCACTGACAGTCCAGGTCACGTAATCCGGGTTAAGGCTGCGCTCAACTCGCACGCCGCGCGCTTTGTAACGCTTAACCAGCTCGTCGGCCTGTTCGGTGCTGCAATCGTTGTGGTGGAACCAAGTCTTCTTCATTCCATCACCCCGCAAAGCCAAGCAGCTGCGCGGCGACATTTTCTGCCTCATCACGACTACGGAATGAACGCGACAGGACCCAGCGCCAAAGAACATCGAGCGCAGCTTTATAGAGCTGCTGGAACTCGAACTCGTCCATGTTGGCGAATGAGATGCTACGAGGATGTTTTTTTAGTGTTCCGTCAGGTAGCTGAATGGCATCAAAGTGCCCTGCCTCAACGATCACCCATGAGCGGTAAGCGTCAAAGGATTTGCACAGGCTAATGCCATTTGTGACCCGGCGGTATGCAACCTGCTCAAGATACTGCTCAGCAGCATCGATCAGCGCGCCCTCATTCCCGGCATACGAAGCCAGGAACTTGGCGTAGCCAGTAATCAGCTTCCTCTCGTTACTCGAGATAGCACCGCCGGCTGGTTCCCAGTATTCAAAACCGAGATTGAGAAGCGCGAAAAAGCGCCGGTGAAATGCCGGGTTTCGTACCCGCCTGAACTCGGCAACAAGAACATCGCCGAGCCGGGTTTTTGATTGCAGGATATCGCTGGTCTCGGGCGTAGCCGGGATCAGTATTCCTGAATGGTGTTTGATAAGTTGTAATTCTAGCGCCATGGTTCTCTCCGTGGCGCATCAGGTATAGGTTGTTCAGGCCTATGAAAGAATAATATCAGACGGTGGTGTAATTCGGTACCCAAGCCGTTTTGCAAATTGCATAAACCCGTTTAGAGTGAATATTTCTTCCTCTTCGAGTAACGGTCGTAATGAAACTATTCCATTTACTCGATAAACCAGATATCTCCCTTCCGCCGGGAAGCTATAGATAACTGCTTTATCGGCCCTTCTGACCACGTCGTACCATTGATCATCTGCATTAAAGGCATCTGCACTACACACTATTTCCCCCAGAGCGACTTATTGACGCGGTAAACAGTAATCGGGAACAGCCAGGGGAACGCAAACAGCGATACTCTTTGAAACTGCTCCAGTGAAATTCACGCGATTAATAAAACCACTCGTCGGCGCTTTCCCAGGTCTCCTGCACGATTTGCTCAACCTCTTTCTTGTCGCCCCCGAAAACACTCAGACCATCATTGCTGGCACGCTTAATCGTAAGCTGGCATTCATAAAACTGTTTACTGAGCCTTTTGAGCAGTTCTGACTCGAGTGCAGGTATAGCTCCATCAGGAAGTTTCTTCATGCGATCAATGGCTAACTCGATTTTCACTTTCCCCTCCGCAATGAATTACTGTATGCATGTACAGTATATTTATAAACTTATGTAACGGATTTTGCAACGTTTTATGTGATAACAATCTATCGCACGGAGAATGTGCCCCCCCAAACAAGCAACAGGTAACTTCTAGCGTGAAGACTTGAAGTTTCTGTGGTTTGAGTGTTTTAAAGCGGAAGCATGAATGAACATTTGGATATGTATCATGGCTCACAAGCAACATGTCATGACCACACTCTCCAGCCAGAACCTGCCTTGTAGATTCGCGCTTTGAGATCATCGTTCAAGTTCCCGTTGCAAATGTTCCCATCATTTGAATTAAAGATTTTTCAGCCATTGCCGATACTACTCTGGTCCTTGCTTGTGACGCGTTCAGTGTTCAGTGCTGTTTGCTTTGGCCATCCGGACTGATTACATACCGCCTCATCAAAGCCAATCCTTAATATAAAGGGAACTTATGAGATTAAAATATGCAGCACTCATACTCGCCGTTGCCATTACAGGCTGTGATGATAAAAAAGACGTGATCGGTTGTTCTTCTGAAATGACTCAGTCAGCGCTCATGGATTTATTAAAAAAATCTGCTTATGAAGGTCTCTCTGAACAGGTCGACAAATATCCTGACGTCACAAATCAGACCAAACGAAGCGCCCTGGACAAGATAAAACTGGTCATCTCTGAAATCTCCACAACCTCAAGTGACACTGGTAGCACAATGAAAACGTGTGAAGGTACTGTGACGATGACCCTACCTGCAAATGAGTACGCTCAGCTTTCCGATGCTTACAGAAAAAACTTTAACCGTAATCTCGATAAGCAAATGGAAAGCCTGTCTTTAGATAACAACGCAAACAGCTTTTCAAAACGCATCTCCTACACAGCACAGGCGACCGACGATCAGAAAAACGTGTTCGTAAAAGCCTCCTCTGATAATCCGATATCTGTGGGTGCCGCTGCACTTACATCGCTTTCAATTATCAACCCGATCGTTGAACAGCAGAAGATCCAACAGGCTAAGGATGCCCAGCAGAGCCAAATTGAAGCGCAACAGCAGGCTCAACTCAGGGCGCAGCAACAGGCCCAGTATGAGGCAGAGCAGCAAATTGAGAGACAGACACAGCTGCAGGCACAAGAAAAGGCAGAACAGCAGGTCCAACAGCAAAACACTGGGAGCCTTGATCAGTCCCGAATGGCCTTTGCGAATGCCGACTCTGATTTGAATACCGCCTGGAGCGCATTAACGCCGACAAAGAAAAAGGAGTTACTGCCTTCTCAGCGCCAGTGGATCAAAACAAAGGATGCTATGTGTGGCAAAGTTTCAATGCAGGGAACTGATTCAGAAGTTAAGAAAATGGTCGACTGTCAGACGCAAATGACCCTTTCAAGGACTGCTTTCATCAGAACACAATAACTGAAGCTCCTTTCAGGCTGGTGGCCAGAAATGAGCTGGCCCCAGCTTAATGCTTGATAATTTACGGCGAGTCCTGTGACATTTTTTCAAACATGGCACATACTCGTTTCGTCATAACCGTAGTGATTTAAAATGATCATCAGTCAATTGTTTTAGCTGTTCTAGTCCTTGATGGCATGTACGCATTGTGCCAAGAGCGGACCTAGGTAATGTAAAAGCTTCACTTTGTCATCCGTTTAATTGACTCAAGCTACTGGTTTATGTCCCGAATGTGTGGAAGACTTAAATTTAATAATAGCTAGCGTGCTACTTGTATATGTTATTATCTGAAAAAAAATTATCGATTTCAGAGGAACTTGTTGAAATATAGCCACATTAAAGTTAAGTTGATATACGTAAAAAACAGGGAGGTAGGTTGATTAACGTTCGACTTGCCTTAATGACCTAACCGATTGTATTGCTTAGGAATTAAAGCCGAGTATTTGCGATGAAAATAACTGAAAAAGCAGAGAATCTTCTAAAGAGTTTTATTGAAGATATTGAAAATAATGATAGCCTGAGAGATCACGATAAAAGGTTTGGTGCGCAGAGTAAGAGATTAAAACTTGAGTTTAAAAAACTTACCCCACCTTTGAATGTAATATCAGAACGGCTTTACACAATATCTAAAAATACTTTCTATTTAATCGAACTATTTGACTACAAAATTTATCTTCTGGCTAAGGGGATCCTGAATAGTATCGAGACGAGTAACCCTCTCACACTTGCCAATAATACAAGGGCAATTATCGAACAAATGGCTGTGTATCATTACTGTATTTATTCAATTGGAGATATGCTTGAAAGTTTAAAAGATCAGGGTGTGCTTGTAAAGATAAGTGAAATCATGGGGAAGTGCGAAAAAATTTTACAACGCACTTACGCAGGACAAGGTAAATCGTATGCGGAAGATGGTGCTAAAGCAATCCATGTAAATGAGGCAATCAAATCACTTAGTACTGAAATTAAAGATGCACTCGAAGTATATGATTACTTATGCGAGTTTGTACACCCCAATTACGGTAGCAATATTTTAGTTTCTTCAGGCGATCTTGGTAATGGAATAATTGCTGCTAGAAGACTAGAAGACAAAAATGTAGAAAACATGCTAAATATTATTTGTTCGGTTCTTGAACATTTAAATGTAAAAAAAATCATAAATCCAACTGTAACATGGCAATTAGAACATTATGTTGAATTATGTATGATGCGAAAGGCAACACTAGGTGGTATTTTCGCTGTAAAAAAGGCAATACCAATTGGAGATGGTAAGAGTATAAAAGATGCTTATTTCTTTAAAAACGCAAGAACATCTCAAGAAGGAATGCAACTGATGTATCAATATTTGTCTGACATCGGTTACAAAATAAATCCTCAAGATCGGCAGCAAGTGATTGATATAGAATCTCTTAGCTTGGGGTATCATATAGACTTATGGGATACCCCATTGGGTAAAATGTATTTTAAAACAAAAAGATATGTCGGCGTGTAAGAAATAACAATCAACTGTCTTCGGAAATTTCACTTGCTTCAACCCTGAAACTCCGATGAGTAGGACGTTAGTGTGCAAGGAGATATATGGCGACTAGTTACATTAGTGAACACAGCGCTGAGTACTATTTAGTACCAGCATTAAAGAAGATTTTACAGGAACAATATCGTTATGTTGCTCCGGTGTTTCCGTGGATATCTCGAGAGCTTAGTAATATCTCAAAGCATCTTCATAAAGATGACTGGTTTCATGTGCTAGTAATGTTTCCTCGCAGGCCGAAAATTAATGAACATGATGACCGTGAAGTATATGTAACCATTAATGGGGGACTAGAAGATTTTAATAAAGCAGGCAAAGAAAATGGAGTTCCAGTGATAGCTGGTTGTCCTATGGCTGTAAATATATGGGATTTATCGAGTTGTAACACTCACGCATGGATAAATCTTAACCAAATTAATTTTTATGAGTATTTAAATCCAATAAGTAAGCTGAAAAAAAATGGATGTTTGCTAGAAAAAGAGGACATTCTATCTCTTGTAAGGAAAAGTGCTGTTTTTAATTTAAAGTCTTTTGAAGACTTCTTTCGATATGCAAAAGAAACTCAACCTGACAGGATGTATGGTAGCCAATATAAGCCTGTATACTTTCTAATTAAGACACGCTAACACAAAAAAACGTTACCAATTTTTGTAGATCATTATCTCAGCTTTAATGTTAATTTTTCGCTCAAAGCAGACTGTCAGATTTGATAGTCTGCTGCCAGATAAAACTGTCAGGTCAAGTCTGAGCTAAAAGAGATAGGCTCTTAGTTTTAACGCCTGCAAGTTTTTAACGACGAGTCATATCAAATAATAGATTAATGGATTGATTACTTCATTCGATATCATTTCGTTGTAAATTTAAAATTTGATTGTCTATATGGGAAACCACTCGCCTAACCAGATCAGTAAGAGCTATCACATCTTGATTAGTTACAGAAATTAACTTCCCCGATGTATCCTTGCCGTTTCTGTGAACGATGTCATGACGTTTTTTTACCGCTTCACATAATGCACTAATGCAATCTTTTGGAAAGTCGATAAAAAGGACCCTTTTAAAAAGTTCGGGAATAACATCCATATTGTGAAAGGATATAAAATCCAATTCATCAATTATCAGCTGATCAAGTTCATCCATTTTTTTGAATATTTCATTAAAGGTAAATTTTTTCATGCCAGAAAATTTGTCATGAGACTCAATAAATCGACGCTTTACTGCAGGGCGATTAAGAACCTGCTTTTTCATGGTGTCAGACAGGTAAGCTTCTAATGCTGAGAATACGCCACTGAATGCTAAGCGTTGCATTAAGTGAAATTCTGGCAGATTCGTGGGAAGAATTACCAGCTCATCAAGGAAACTGGAGAAGTTACTATAAAATGACGTCTTGCCTGATTGCATTTCCGCAATGTCGTTAAAGTCATCAGCCCAGCCAGCACTAATCAGATCAGTCATATCTAACTCAACCAATGCATCATCTGGTGTAAAGCTAAGAATGGCAACTGTCCAGCATTCGGATGTCTTACATGGAAAGTGAAAGTCTCCAGCGGTATAATTTGGGTATTCATCAAAATCGTCTGAAAGCATAAAATTTAGTAGGTTATTATCATTGTGCAGACTTTGTGATTCATGCTCAGAATATCCAATTTTATTGGCGTCAATAAACAGATGAATCCACTCATTGATGTTAGTGTGATGTCTTAGAATTTTTAGCGCACATTCGTAATCGCTTTCTCCCCACGATTCCAATTTGCTAATCCAGGTTTTTCGCACGTCATGAAACTCATTTTCCAGTTGTTTCTCTGTGTATCCTTCCAGTGCCAGCCGTTTACGAATAGTACCCGCAGTTGAACGATATCCTTGAAATATAACTTCGCCTGAATCTTTATCAAGCTCACGTACGCGCTCGCTTTCACGGAAATGCCAGCGATGCCAAGTATTTTTCCACTCTTCGATTGTAAATCCGTTTAGCGTGATACTTGCATATGTGCCCATTTGCAAACCTCATTTCGTTTTCTGTGATCTATACATAAACCGATAGCATGTTATCTCAATGTATCACCGATCTATTTGCTGCTATAGATAACTATTTCATGTGATTCAGGTTCAGAAAACTCTGTAAGAGTCTATCCCATTAGAGTTATCTTGTTTTCCTGTTTGTCCATAGGCAGTACTCAGAGTTTTCATGTACTACGTGTACACTCCGGTTCTTACGCTCTGTCCGTGTACAATCTACCTGTAACGATACGCTTAATGGGGTAGGTTCTAAGTCATTCCTCGTGATTATGACCTGTTCCCCGTAGATTCGTATTCGATATATGTTAGTGATTCCATCGTTGTGAACTAACGTAGTATACGGTTATGTCCGTTTCTCGCTCAAAGCGGATCATTTCATCCCTCTACCCTTCCACCAGCCTTCATGCGCTCATATCTTGCTTTCAAAAGCTCCACTGGCGTCGGCCCCTTCGGTGCCACTGGTGCTGCCTGCGCTAGACAAACAAGCGTTGCAGTTCTGCTACTGTCAACTCAATCTCTCGTTTTATTGGCCTCAACGTTTACATTAACATTCAGCCGTCTCGCCTCCATCGTGATCACCTTTTGGGCAAGACACATATCGCCGCCATGCACTTTATCAATCAAGTGCTGAACAAGGGTCATCATCAAAAAATCCTTATTCGCCGGATAAAACTCAGTCATATCAATCCAGTGATCCCGCAACTGCTGATGTGCAGTTCTCTCCGTCTCAGCAACAATCTCGGCTACCCTAGCCTGCATCTTGTCAATCTGCTCAAAGACAATACGGTTTACGATTTCGATTTGTTCTGACGTTAAGTCCTTTTCCACCATTACCTCTTAGAAAATCTGTAGCTTAGAAAATTTAGATAATGAAAAACATAATATAAGAATAGGAAGAAAACCTTTAAATCGTTATGCGATCAGTGTCTTACGTTCTCACGCCTGAAACCTCTTTCCTCTTGCCAGGTTAATTCTGTCAACACATTCCCTCAATGCTTTCACTTGATCCGGAGAGAGATCAGATTCATCGATGTTGGTCAGAAGCGCGTTGAGGGAGCGCTCAATATCGTTTTTAGTCAACCGTAAACAGATAACCTTAACCCAACGTGGCGAGAACTTGCTGAGGCCGATTGCTCTTGTGATGCGTAGTTTCATGAGATGCCTCTTAACCGCCAGTGGTGGCGATTTCAAACTCGGTTATAACACACGTGGAGAAGACTTATGTGTTTATTTCGCCTTGAAAATTTCTAAGGTTCGTTTAGCCTTACGGCAATGAGGCTTTCAGTAAACATCTAGGTTGGTTTTCCAGCATGTCACACAAGCGCCTCGTCATAACCCGAAGCGGCTTATCAAGTGAAGGTAGTTTTTACGGTCATGCACAGGCTGGGATGTCATTTGTGTGCCAGAAGCAGACTTTAATATAGCTCCAGAGTCCTTTATGGGAGCTATTTACATCTGTCAAGCTTTAGCAAGCGGCTTCATTCGAAAACTAATACCCATACGATTAATGGCATTCATGGTGGCAATAACAATGGTAAGTTCAACCAAATCTTTTTCACCGAATACAGAAAGCGCTGCGGAATATGCTTCATCGGAAGCATGTGTTTCACTAACACGGGTAACTTCTTCCGCCCATGAGAGGGCAGCTTGCTCTATATCCGAGAATAAATAGGTAGCTTCTCGCCAGACAGGCACCAATACAATCTTTTCGACGGACATGCCACTCTTGATAAGATCGCGAGTATGTATATCTATGCAGTGTGCACAACCATTGATCTGGGAAACTCTTAAAAAAATTAAATGGATCAGCTCGGCAGGTAAACCTGTACCAGTAGTGGCGTAATGATGGAGCGCTGCTATAGCCTTGCCACCTTTATCGGAAACTTGAAACCAGTTTGGACGCTTCATCGTTATTTCCACCTTTTTGAGTTGTTTAAAATAAAAAGATGCCTCACAGAATCGCTACGACTGAATGACAGAATTTAAATTAGTACGTCTGCTCAGACGTTGTAATCTTAACCATTGATGTCATAGATAAAAGAGACAAAAAATGAGTAAAACGGTAGGACAATTATGGGATACCTCATGCAGTAAAACTGGATAACAATTTTAAAAGCAAACCCTGAGTGTTGATAAAATCCACGGTAGAGTCCGCTCCTCGCTCATATCAGACTATATGTTCCCTATGCCGTCCCTTCGGCCTTCATCCGCTGATATTTAGCTTTCAAAAGCTCCGCCGGTGTCGGCCCCTTCGGAGCAACTGGTGCAGCCAACGCCCGTCGAACGGGCGGAATCGGCTTCCTGGCCAGCACCCGCTTTTCCCACATACCCAGTATATCTCCAGCCTCACGCTCAAGCTCTTTGTGACTCAGTTGGCCATCGGTTCCGCGGCGCCGCAGTTCGAGACAAATGTGATAAAAAACCGGCTTCGGCCACGGATACAGCTCGCTGCTCGGGTACCGGAACACCAGCTTACGCCACTTCCAGTACTCAGCCATGACGTCAGCGGTGGTGATCCCCAGTACGCTGCGCCCTTCCCTGCACCACTTGATGAATTGGCCTGGCGAAGGCAGGAATGGACGCTCCTGGCGCCGTACCATGCACATGCCCGCTTCAACCTGTTCCAGAGTGGTGATCCCGTTTTCTTTGAAGGCCAGCACCCACTGACGGCGGATCTCGTTTACTTCCTCCTGGCTTCGATTAACCAGGCTTGCCGGAAACGCGGCCGCCAGCTGTACGAATAACCCGTTGATAATCTGCGCCACCTGCTGCGTTTGTTCGCGTTCGGTGTACTGCTCAGGCATGTTGTGTGCCACACGGCGTGCCTGTTCCCGGTCAAAATCGCGAATACTCTCGGCAAGGTTTTTCATTTCAGCACCCCGTCAATCCAGTCGGTGTTATGCAGGTCAATGCCGCCCCGGGATGGCTTTGCCGTTCCGGTTGCGCGCAGCCGCTTGGTGGTGAGCTGATCCCACTGCTTGCGCAGACTGGAAGGACTCAGGATGTTGTCTTTCCAGAACTCGTCCCGGTTAGCCCACTGGAACAGGTCACAGATTTCGTAGTGAGTACGCTTGTCCTGGACACGCATCAGCCTGATGGTATTCGCCCATTCAGCCCAGTTGGGTTCAGATAGCGATGCGTTGACGGTAAGAAGCCTGTCGTAAATCCAGCGTGCGGCCTTGAGGTCATCAGCGGATCCCCATGATTTACCTGCTGGGGTGTATATCCCAGCGGCAGCTTCTGGATGGCGTGAGAGAAACTGTTGAGTTTTCTGGTTTCGGGATTCGTCAGAATTCCGAGACGAGGATATTTTAATATTGTTCTTGTTATAGTCTTGGGTGTCTACCGTTTCCGGGAAGGTTTTTCCCGTTTTCGGTAACACTTTTCCCGATTTCGGGAAGACTTTTCCCGTTTTCGGTTTGTCTAAAATCCAGGCAGAAAGGTCAGTATTTATACCGACCGTTTTCATCACGCCCTGCTTCTGACTGAAGATAATTTTGCGTTCTGCGAGCGATTTGAGCGCATCAGAAACATGCGAATCACTCAATCCTGTAAGCTCGGCGATCACCGTGTTCGTAACGCGGTCCTGCTTCTTGTTCCAGCCGTAGGTAAGCCAGATCACCGCCTCAAAACACTGCCACTCCCGGCCTGACATTCTCAGACGAGGTTTTAGCTGTTGGATCTCGTTAGCGACCTTGGTATACCCATTCGACAGGTCGGCCATACGACCTCCCGGTTGTTCGGTTCTGTGGGGGAAATTGATAATTTCAGCTGTGTTTGACATACTTAGCTCGGCAATTACACTCCGTCTTTGCACCTGAAAGCCGTTGGTGTTCGAGCACCGCGGCTTTCGCCTTTTCAGAAGTCTTCACATTGCCCCCAGCATGGTTGTGACCATCGCCAGCAGCTGCGCAGTAAGGTCCGGATCGACACGGAACATCTCAAAAATCCCCTCGCCTAACTCCTTCAGCTTTTCCTTCTTTGGTGCATCGAGCATCAGAGCTTGCTTCGCCTCACTCACCTCTTTCTCCAGCCTGGCCATCCGGTAGGCATAGGAGTCGTTTTTAACGACACGGTCGCGGTACCGAATCGGTAATACAGACATGATCGCGGGCACCAGCTGTTCGACGTTTCTCCGGTACGATGCGGAGTCTTCTTTGTTGTCGAGCCAGCGAAACAGCTTCACGTTCCAGACATCGGCCTGGCCTGAGAAATCCACGCCATCAAGTTGAAGCTCTTCCGCCGCCTCTTGGATTTGAAGTGCTACAGCTATGCGCCCTTCTGCCGCCGCCCAAGCTCGTACCGCTGAGCAGATATCGCGATGATCGATATCCTTCACTGCCGATTCGCTTTGATGACACTGGAATATCAGTGAATTAGAGGAAGCTCTGCTACTCTGTTGAAATGAAACAGTTTGCATTGTTAAGGCTCCTGTTTAGGTAAACCGTCTGTTGGGTTTGGGTAGAGATCTGGGCGTAGTTCATGCGGAGTTACGCCTGTCATTTTGAAAATGGGAAAAATGAAATGCGGGGGTACCACCCCGTGATCACGATTCTTCCAGTGGCTTACGGACATACTTGTTACTCCAAGTGCAGTGCTTAGTTTCCTGGCAGACCCAGCAGCTCTAATTGCTTTATCAAGTGCGGACATTTTCTTTACCTTCATATTAAAAGTCAGAGTAAACCACAGATTTACACTCAATGCAAACCCAGAGTGTATTGCATGTATAAACCAAATATTTACAATGCCGATATGAGAAAAGAAGAACCCAACTTAGTATTGGTGGATCGCCTCACAGAAATCACTAACCGAGGCATCACCAAAGCAGATATGGCGCGCATAGCCGGAGTCACTCCTCAGGCCGTTAACGGCTGGTTCAAAAAAGGCGTAATTAGTAAGAAATCCGCACTTGCTATTGCAGATTCAGTAGGAGTATCGGTTGCCTGGCTTCTCGGTGAGGACGTCGGCGAAAAAAATGGCATCAAACCTGACGAACAACGATTGCTTGAGCTCTATCGCCAACTGCCTGAAGAAGAAAAGCAAAATATGCTTCGCATCTTTGCGCTTCGTCTTAAAGAACTTGATGAATTGTATGAGAAGTATATGAAAGGCCGTTTAAGAAATAATAGAGAGTGATTAACAACCTTCTATGTAGATGTCACTGATTACTCCAAAACAAACAAGCACTTGAATGTCATTGCTTTCAACGTTGTCGAGATATTCCAAGCAGTGAATCGCTTCATCTGAAAAATAGATTGTTTAGTGATATAATTAAGGAACTAATTATGGCTACACAGCGTACTTCTGGAGATGTGACTTTGCCTAAGTCAATTTGTTTTTTCAACCACAAGGGTGGAGTAAGTAAAACGACTACAACCTTCAATCTAGGATGGAGCATTGCAAGCAAAGGCAAGAAAGTCTTAATGGTTGATTTGGATTCTCAGTGCAACCTAAGTGGAATGGTTCTGGGTTTTGAGAAAATGGACGAAGGCCTTGAAAGCTTTTACGAGAGTCGTGAAAACTTGACGATGGGACCAATTGTCGATTACCTCATAAATGGTGGTCAACCGGAGACTTATCTTTCCCAAGATAAAGGAAAGCTAACTCCAACATTAAATGATAATCTTTTCCTTTTACCGGGGCATTTAAGCGTCTCGGATCTTGACTCGCAAATCAGTGTTTCCCTTAAAATCGCTGCAGGTATCCCTGCAACAAGAAATATTCCTGGCAACCTTCCTAAACTGTTGCAACTTGTAGCTGCGCATAATGAAGTTGACTATATTTTGTACGACCTTAGCCCGAATGTTGGCGGTTTAAATGAAGTAATGCTTATGTCTAGTGATTACTTTATTGTCCCTACTGCTCCGGACTTCTTCTGCTGGCAAGCTGTAAGTTCACTTTCGACTAATATACTGAAATGGTATCGTGAAATCCGTAATTTCAAAGAACAAAATGAATCGCATGCAAGTGCAGCCAGGTCGATTGGAAACAGTCCTAAATTCTTAGGGACGATCCAGCAAAGATATCGACCTCGTAACGGTTCTCCAGCGAAATCCTTTGAGAAATGGATTGATAACATTAGCCAAGCCGTGGATAACATTTTGGTTCCTCAGTTAACAGAATTAAACTGTGTTATGCCAAGAGAGAAAGTACAAGAGGCGTTAACTCAGACTGAATCAGAATTAGCGGCCTATAATCTGGCCCATATTTCTGACTTCAACTCGTTGATAGCCATTAGCCAACGTTTATCAACACCTGTGTTCTCGTTAACGAATCAACAAATTGCCGAAGCAGGTCAATTTGGTCATGCATTAAACACCATGCGGGAAAGCCGTGACCAATTTGCTTATCAGTTCGACAAGTTAGCCGACCGTATTCTTATTCTCACTGCATAATTTACTAACCCGGCCCAGGCCGGGTTTTTTTTACCCTGAACCGCTAAGCAAAATCCATCCCTCATTTCCTCCCTCCTGAGCTCAATATCTTTTGCCTTCCTCATATCGTTATCTTCACAAAAATCGAAATGTAAACTGTAGATTTACACCCATAACAAACTTGTGATTGACACAACTATAAACCAGTGATTTAATCGATATCACCAAGACGCACTACAAACCACCAAGGCAGGACGCCCACGAAGTAGCCGCCGACGGCATACGAATAGTCGGATGAGGTGGAGAGATTAACGCGCATCAGGTGTAAACGTTCCGCTGGCCGGCGATAAGGCAAACGAGGGTGAGAATGATTGATTTCGCACGCAAGCCAGGACGGCAGCAGGCTGTAAAGCTGAACTTCTTCGAAGTGATTCTTCGCCGCTTGTGCTACCTGCTGGCGCAAAAGGGGAATCCAGATGTGTAACTCAACAAAATGCGGGTACTGCGGCAAGCCGGCTAAACCGGAGGAAGTAGTCAAAAGTACCCTTCACTATCGCAACGGCGCACAGCTGGCGCGCAAAGAAAAAGAATACTGCTCTGAACGTTGTGCTTCGTACGACCAGATGGCACACGAGGCATAACGTAAAAGCCGCGCAAGGCGGCCCGTACGTCCGGTGCTCCCGACCAAAGTTACACCGGAAAACTACTTAATAAACCAAAGTTCACCCAATGGGCGCTTTCTCTGGCCCGGGGATCTTACATCCAAAAAAGAGGATCTCACATGGAATTTTTCTATGTAGTGAAGGCTACGCAGAAATCTGGCAAAGAAGACGCAGTGATTTGGTTCACTGCGAAATCTGAAGCCCGTGCCAACCTGCAGCTCGATGTTGAGCTGGAAGATGCCGGTGTTGAAACCGGCCGCGGTAAGGATTATGCCAAACCTGTTCGCACCGATTTCCCAGTCTTCGACGACCTCCCGGAAGAAAGCACCGTGGATTACACCTGGTGCAAACGCTACGAACTGGACGAAGACCAGCGTACGTGGAAAGTGAAGTTACAGCTTGAAGATTCTCACCAGAACTCTTCTGAGCAGTCAACTTGCAGTATTACTGCTACCGACACAAAGATGCCTGAGCTGCTCACCGTTGCTACGCTCCCACTGCGTCAGCGCATTCTGGCTCAGTTCATTTCTGACGAGTACGCCTATCACATCGACACTGAGCAGAAGAGAGAAATTCAACAGCTCGAGATGGATGTCGATAACAGCTACGTTCAAAACATGCTGCTCGCTGCAGAGAACGTCGATGCGTTCAAAAAAGCGACTGAATTCGAAATTGCTAGGGTTGTTGAGGCTCTGAAGACTGTATTCCCGTTAGACGGGAAGCGGACAGAGCTGTCTCTTGTCATTCATTTCTTTAAGACCTGGTTCAACACCGAGCATATCGATCGCGGCATTCTCGTTCGTGAATGGGCTGCCGGTAATCGTATCAGTAATGTTCAGCGCACTGATTCTGGTACCAATGCAGACGGTGGCTATGTGACGGATCGTGGCGAAGGCGCGCACCACACTCTGGACACTCTCGATCTTGAGATCGCATGTGCCCTGCTGCCTATGGATTTCCATCACTTTGAAATCCCCTCAAGCGTTTTACGTCGCGGCAAAGAAATCGTGGCGAAGAAAGAAGAACCATGGAAATCATGGAGCACCATCCTGCGTAATCAGCCCGGCGTAATGGCGGTGAACCGTGCAGCAATCTTCAATCTGATCCGCATAGCGCCGGAAAACATCCACCACACGCCAGCGGCTCATCTTGAGTTTGTGAATAAAACCATGACGGCTGAGTTTATCTCTGCTGTGGAGTTACTGCCGTTGCCTACTCCTGTAGTTGAGACTGAAGCCCCAGTTGAACAACCGCAGGTTGAAAATCTCGGCAGTGGAGCGTTCTCCATCGATGGCCTGATGGGTGGAAATAACAATCCGGGCATCAATACCACCTCAAATGAAGTCGTAAAAACGGAAAACACAGCGGAGACCACCAGCGATGTGCAGATGGAAGCGGCTAAGCCAGAGAAAGACGAAGATGTTGGTTCGGTACCACCGGGCGAAAGCACTGATGCAGCTAATTCGCAGACAGATTCCGTAGAAGCAGACCAGTTGCAGGAAACAACAATTGACGTTCAGGAATCGAACCCAGAAGTGGAGTTCCCTGCAGACTTCGAACCTGGCCGATACGAAGGCCTACCGAATGACGTTTATCACGCTGCGAACGGCATTAGCTCAACCCAGGTGAAAGATGCCCGCGTCAGCCTGATGTACTTTAACGCGCGCCATGTGGCTAAAACCATCCCGCGCACAGCATCCAAAGTGCTGGATATGGGAAATCTGGTGCACGCCCTTGCACTGCAGCCGGAAAACCTCGAAGCAGAGTTCAGCGTAGAACCGGAGATCCCTAAAAGTGCGTTTACGACCACCGCAACTCTGCGTGAGTTCATCGACGCGTACAACGCCAGCCTGCCGGCACTCCTGAGCGCTGACGAGATTAAAGCGTTGCTTGAAGAACATAACGCATCCCTTCCCGCTCCAGTGGCGCCTTGCACCAGCCTGGAAGAAACGGCTCAAAGCTATATGGCTCTCCCTGCTGAGTACCAGCGTATTGAAGAAGGCCAGAAGCAGACAGCCACGGCAATGAAGGCATGCATTAAAGAGTACAACGCCACCCTGCCCGTGCCGGTTAAAACCAGCGGCAGCCGCGATGCGCTACTCGAGCAATTAGCGATCATCAATCCTGATTTGGTCGCACAGGAAGCGCAGAAACAGACGCCGCTGAAAGTCTCCGGCAGCAAAGCAGACATGATCCAGGCAGTTAAATCAGTTAAGCCCGATGCCGTGTTCGCAGACGAGCTGCTGGATGCCTGGCGCGACAACCCTGGCGAAAAGATTCTGGTTACCCGCCAGCAGCTGGCCACAGCACTGGCAATTCAGTCTGCACTCCTGGCGCACCCGACCGCTGGCATGCTGCTGACACATCCAAGCCGCGCCGTTGAAGTGAGCTACTTCGGCTTTGACGACGAAACAGGTTTAGAAGTGCGTGTACGTCCGGACCTCGAAATCGAACTGGACGGCGTGCGCATCGGTGCGGACCTGAAAACCATCAGCATGTGGAATGTGAAACAGGAAAGCCTGCGCGCCAGGCTGCACCGGGAAATCATTGACCGGGACTACCACCTCAGTGCGGCTATGTATTGCGAGACCGCGGCGCTGGACCAGTTCTTCTGGATTTTCGTCAACAAAGACGAGAACTACCACTGGATCGCCATCATTGAGGCATCCACTGAATTGCTGGAACTGGGCATGCTCGAGTACCGCAAAACAATGCGCGCCATCGCAACCGGATTCGACACGGGCGAATGGCCAGCGCCGATCACTACCGATTACACAGATGAACTGAACGATTTCGACCTGCGCCGCCTCGAAGCGCTGCGCGCTCAGGCTTAAGGGGGATTTATGCATAACACTAACCTTACCGTTACTGACCAGAACACCGTTATTAACTCCAACGTGGCTTTGTTTGATTCCCAGTATCTGAACGCCATCAGCACGTTCGCGCAGATCATGGCGCAGGGCACTGCTACCGTTCCTAAACACCTGCAGGGCAACCAGGCCGACTGCATGGCTGTAGCGATGCAAGCGGCACAGTGGCAGATGAATCCCTTTGCCGTGGCCCAAAAAACGCACCTGATTAACGGTGTGCTCGGGTATGAAGCGCAGCTGGTTAATGCCGTCATTTCACGCAGCGGCGTGCTGGCCAGCCGCTTTGAATATGAATGGTACGGACCATGGGAAAAGGTTGTTGGGAAATTCCATATCCGTAAAGGCGACAAAGGCGAGTACCGCGTCCCGGGCTGGACCCTGGCTGACGAAGCCGGGATCGGCATTATTATCCGCGCAACCCTGAAAGGTGAAGATCAGCCAAGGGAACTCGATTTGCTGCTGGCTCAGGCCCGAACCCGAAACTCTACCCTTTGGGCTGACGACCCCCGCCAGCAGCTGGCATACCTGGCCGTCAAACGCTGGGCGAGACTGTTCTGTCCGGATGTGATTCTGGGCGTTTACACCCCTGATGAGCTCGATGATCGACGAGAAGAACGAGAGGTAAACCCTGCACCGGCGCAGCACGTTAGCCTTGCAGACATTTCAGGTGACAACGTCACTACCACTCAAACGGCTCAGGAATCAGCTCAAAACATCGATGCACTTGCTGATGATTTTCGTGACCGCATCGAGGCGGCTCAGGATGTGGATAGCGCTAAAGCTCTGCGCGCAGATATTGAAACCGTGAAAGCAATGCTGGGTTCTGCCCTGTTCACTGAGCTGAAAAACAAGGCCGTGAAGCGTTATTACCTGGTTGATGCACGGAACAAAGTCGAAGCAGCCATCAATTCCTTGCCACCTTCAGATGAACCCGATGCAGCTGCGCGGTTCGCAGAGGTAGAGCGCGTTCTTGCATCGTCTAAACGCCATCTGGGCGACGAATTGCATGGTCAGTTCAGCATCACCCTGGCGGATATGAAACCGGAATACGTGGACTAACGAGATCGGGAGGGGAAACCCTCCCTCAAGGAGAAGAAATGCGACTGATTAATCGAGGCAGTAAGCAATCCCCTTTGGCTCGCCAGGCATGTGAAATCGCACTCGCAGCCCACCAGCAAAGATACGGCGACTATGGGCGCAGCAAGATGAAAGAGACCTATACGGTGAGAGTGGAAGGCGTGAAGGTCTGGGTTGAAGTGGTCAACTGCAAGGCAAGCTACGTGGCCACAGCAATGACTGGTATGCGCCGACTGCGTTCCCTGCCCGGCCAGGCAAACTGAAACTGAAATATCAACGACTACAGACCGGCATATCTATACTCATGCCGGTTACCTGAGGTGAACCATGTCGCAGGTAATTTTTAACGAAGAATGGGTTGTTGGCGCAAGACTCACAGAAAAAACAGGCCTGACCGAACGACAGATTGAGAAGTATCGACAGGGCTGTTGGGTGGAAGGTGTCCATTTTAAACGGGTTTCTCCTTCCGGAGAAAAAACCTTGCGTGGCACAACCTGGTACAACTATCCGAGAATTAATCAGTTAATAAGGGATGCGTAAGATGGCAGCTTTGCCTACAGGTGTCGAAATCAGAAACAATAAGATTTGTATCTGGTTTATGTACCGAGGAAAGCGATGCCGCGAAATTCTCAAAGGTTGGATTAACACCCCGGCGAACATCAAAAAAGCCGGGAATCTTCGGGCTGTGATCGTTAGTGAGATCAACCTTGGAGAGTTTGATTACCACCAGCGCTTTCCTTCATCGTCCAGAGCAAAAAAAACCGTAACCACCGTTTCAGTTCAAACCTTTTCAGAACTGTGTGAACTATGGACGAGCATTAAAGAAACCGAAATTAGCGCGAACACGATGCGTAAGACTCGCTCACAACTCGGTACGTTAATGCACATCATTAACGGAGATACGCCTGTTTCAACTATACGCCACAGCGACATTCTTAAATACAGAAAGGAGCTGTTGAACGGTGAGACACTTTACCTGGCAAATCCGAGAAGTAACAAACAGGGACGCACTGTGCGTACCGTGAACAACTATATATCGCTTCTGTGCTCCCTTCTTCGGTTTGCACACAAATCTGGCTTTATCAGTGGCAAACCTTTTGAAGGGATCAAGAAACTACACAAAGGGAAAGTAAACCGGATCCTTTAACGAAGCAGGAGTTTAGCTTGCTTGCCGAATCCGAGCGTGGCCAAAGTCTCAATATGTGGACGTTCGCAGTTTATACAGGTGTGCGTCATGGAGAGCTCGCAGCCCTTGCCTGGGAAGATATTGACTGGGAAAAAGGTACGGCTCATATACAGCGCAATCTTAATGCCTTGGGCATGTTCGGCCCACCAAAAACCGAAGCAGGTAACCGGGTTATCACCCTTTTAGAGCCGGCACTTGAAGCCTTGAAAGCACAGCGCAAGCTGACGGCGCTGCAGCCTAAAACCGAAATTGTCTTTAATCATCGCGAGTATGGCGCAGTGGAACATCAAAGTCTGCGATTCGTTTTCATACCCCGGATGCGCAAGGGAGAACAGAAAGCCTACTACTCTTTATCGAGCATAGGTGCGAGATTCAACGCAGCTGTAAAACGTGCTGGTATTCGCCGCCGGAATCCGTACCATACGCGGCATACTTTTGCTTGCTGGCTGTTATCTGCCGGCGCTAACCCGTCTTTCATAGCCAGCCAGATGGGGCATGAAAACGCGCAAATGGTTTATGAAGTCTACGGTGCGTGGATTGAAGAAATGAATGGCGAACAGGTGCTGATGCTTAACGATAAGCTCGCACGCTGATAAATTTTTGCCCCTATTATGCCCCTACTGGCTCCGAAGGTAGTAATAAATGCAAGAAAATCAATCAAATACAAAGAAAGAGCAATACAACCTGAATAAACTGCAAAAGCGCCTGCGCCGTAACGTGGGCGAGGCCATTGCGGACTTCAACATGATTGAAGAAGGCGACCGCATCATGGTTTGCCTGTCAGGGGGTAAAGACAGCTACACCATGCTGGAGATCCTGCGTAATCTTCAGCAAAGCGCGCCGGTTAATTTTTCCCTGGTGGCGGTCAACCTTGACCAGAAACAGCCGGGTTTCCCGGAGCACATTCTGCCGGAATATCTTGAACAGCTGGGCGTTGAGTACAAAATCGTCGAAGAAAACACCTACGGCATCGTGAAAGAAAAGATCCCGGAAGGAAAAACCACCTGCTCGCTTTGCTCCCGTCTGCGCCGCGGCATTCTCTATCGTACAGCAACGGAACTGGGCGCGACCAAAATTGCGCTGGGCCATCACCGCGACGATATCCTGCAAACGCTGTTCCTGAACATGTTCTACGGCGGCAAGATGAAAGGCATGCCGCCTAAGCTGATGAGCGATGACGGCAAGCATATTGTGATCCGCCCTCTTGCCTACTGCCGGGAAAAAGACATTGAGCGTTTTTCTCAGGCGAAAGGGTTCCCGATCATTCCATGCAATCTGTGCGGCTCACAGCCGAACCTGCAGCGTCAGGTGATTGGCGACATGCTGCGCGACTGGGACAAACGTTATCCGGGCCGTATTGAGACCATGTTCAGCGCGATGCAGAACGTGGTTCCTTCCCACCTCGCTGACGTAGAGCTGTTCGACTTCAAAGGTATCAACCACGGCTCGGAGGTGGTGAATGGTGGCGATTTGGCGTTTGACCGGGAAGAGATCCCAATGCAGCCTGCGGGCTGGCAGCCGGAAGATGATGACAATCAGTTCGAAGAGTTGCGTCTGAACGTGCTTGAAGTGAAATAAGCGATGGGCGTCTCAGAAAGACCTTCTGAGACGCTTTATGCCTTATTTCAGCAGATGTACGCGGCAGGTTTTGCCTTTAATCTTGCCGTTTTGCAGCTGCTTCCACGCCTTATGCGCAACCGCCTGGCGAACCGCCACGTACACGTGTGCCGGATGAACCGCAATCTTCCCGATATCCGCCCCTTCCAGCCCCACATCTCCGGTCAGTGCGCCCAGCACATCCCCCGGTCGCATCTTGGCCTTTTTGCCGCCATCAATGCACAGCGTCGCCATTTCGGCCTCCAGCGGCATCAGCCTGACGTTCCCCGGCGCGTTCACCCAGTTCAGTTTGATCTGCAATATTTCTGAGAGAATATTGGCGCGCTGCGCCTCTTCCGGTGCGCAGAAGCTGATGGCCAGGCCGCTGTTTCCGGCGCGCGCGGTACGACCAATACGATGGACGTGCACTTCCGGGTCCCAGGCCAGTTCATAGTTCACCACCAGTTCAAGGGATTTGATGTCCAGACCGCGGGCGGCGACGTCGGTCGCGACCAGCACGCGGGCGCTGCCGTTGGCGAAACGCACCAGCGTTTGATCGCGATCGCGCTGTTCCAGATCACCATGCAGAGACAGTGCGCTCTGCCCCGCCGCATTCAGGGCATCACAAACCGCCTGGCAGTCTTTTTTGGTATTACAGAACACTACGCATGACGCAGGCTGGTGCTGGCTCAGCAGTTTCTGCAGGAGCGGGATTTTTCCCTGCTGCGAGGTTTCAAAGAACTGCTGTTCGATGGCCGGCAGCGCATCGACGCTGTCGATCTCAATGGTGAGCGGATTATTCTGCACGCGACCGCTGATCGCGGCGATGGCTTCAGGCCATGTCGCAGAGAACAGCAGCGTCTGACGATCGGCCGGCGCGAAGCGGATCACTTCATCAATGGCATCGCTGAAGCCCATATCCAGCATCCTGTCCGCCTCGTCCATCACCAGCGTGCTTAAGGCATCGAGCGAAACGGTGCCTTTTTGCAGGTGATCAAGCAGGCGGCCGGGCGTCGCGACAATAATGTGCGGCGCGTGCTGGAGCGAATCGCGCTGTGCGCCAAACGGCTGCCCACCGCAGAGGGTTAAGATCTTGGTATTGGGCAGGAAGCGCGCCAGGCGACGCAGTTCACCCGCGACCTGGTCTGCCAGCTCGCGGGTCGGGCACAGGACCAGTGACTGGGTCTGAAACAGCGACGCGTCAATATGCTGCAGCAGACCAAGACCGAAAGCGGCCGTTTTCCCACTGCCCGTTTTCGCCTGCACACGCACGTCCCGGCCTTCAAGGATAGCGGGTAGCGCGGCCGCCTGAACAGGCGTCATCGTGAGGTATCCCAACTCGTTGAGGTTGTCGAGTTGGGCGGCAGGCAGAACATTCAGGGTAGAAAAAGCGGTCACAATAATCTCTCGTGGTCATCTTTACGGTCAGATGGCGCGTATCCTCGCAGATCTCGGGGCTCGATGCGACAATTTAATCGGTTCTTCGTCCGGCGGCGGGTCTGGCATCGGCTGCGGACGCGGAATGGGATCGGGCATCGGCACGGGATCGGTGGGGACAGGATCGGACTGACGCGCGTGTTGCAGTAGCAGAGCGAGTAAAATGCTCATCTTTCCCTCCAGGATTTGCTGTCGTTCCTTTTAGGGTAGACGCTGAGAAACAGGAGGCAAAAAAAAGCCGACTATAAAGTCGGCGTCGTACGAATCAATTGTGCTATGCAGTAATTCAAAAAAGGAAGTAAGACAATATGGAGCGCAACGCCCATCGCTTGACGTTGCATTCACCTGCGGGAGTAATATTGCACCTTACGGGGGTGATGTTTATTGACTTCGCTCAATTAAAAGAGCGTTTTAATCCTCGAAAAAGGTGAAAAAATCGTAAATTTACAGCCATTTACTACGATGCAACCACCATGCAACACCACCAATCAAAACAACTAACATGACGCAAAACGCGGTGAAGCCGTACCGATATTCGCCGCCGGGTATACCGCCCAGATTGACGCCAAAAAGCCCTGTCAGAAATGTGCTGGGTAAAAAGACCATCGCCATCAGGGACATCGTGTAGGTTCTTCTCGCCAGCGACTCCTGCATCACCTGCGCGATTTCATCCGCCATCACCGCCGTTCGGGCGATACAGGAATCGATCTCATCCAGCCCGCGGCCCAGCCTGTCAGCAATGTCCTGCATCCGGCGGCGCTGATCGTCATTCATCCAGTTGAGTCTTTCACTGGCCAGACGGGCATACACATCCCGTTGTGGCGTCATATACCGACGCATCACGATCAGCTGCTTGCGCAATAGCGCCAGAAAGCCGCGCGGCGGGATCTGCTGATCGAGCAGATTATCTTCCAGGTCGATGATTTTATCGTGCAGCTCTTCAATAAATTCGCTCGCATGATCGGTCAGGGCGTCACAGACGTCCACCAGCCAGCTGCCGCAGTCAACCGGTCCGGTCCCCTCTTTGAGGTCGTTCACAATGTCATCCAGCGCCAGAACCTTACGCTGACGTGTGGAAACAATCAGCCCATCGTCCATATAGACGCGCATCGCAACCAGCTGATCGGGACGTTCATCCGTGCTGCCGTTTATACAGCGCAGGGTGATAAGCGTCCCGTCACCCATCCTGCTTACGCGAGGCCGCAGGCTTTCCCCCGCCAGCGCATCACGTACGTTGTTAGGCAGCAGCGGAGTCGAGGCCAGCCAGTCAGCGCTGTCCGGGTGGGTATAGTTCAGATGTAGCCAGCAGGGATGCTCTTTATCAATGACATCATCATCTTCCAACGGTCGGGCACCGCCGCGACCGTCCAGCACCCACGCAAAAACTGCGTCAGGAACGTTAAGTTCGGATCCTTTAATGCTCTCCACAGCGCCTCCCCTGTTTGGCTCTTTCGATGTCAGTCTAGCTTCCATCAGGGGTTAAGCAACAACTATGTTTCGCATCGCGCTGAAATCGCTCAGGAATTGTACACGCTATATTTTGAGAATAAAAAAGCCTGGTATGCCAGGCTTCGGGAAGCTGTCAATGAGAGTGCTCGGGGCGCGGATGAAACGAGACAGGGCTGGCTACGGGTGACGGGGGGTGCCCCTGGTCCAGCCTGAAATTTCGGGTCCGCGTCTGCAGTTCGATCACCTGATTACGCAGCACATCAGAGGAACCGTTGAGCTCCTCCGCCATCGCCACGTTGCTTTGCGTGACCCGCTCCAGTTCGGACAGCGCCAGCGTGATCTGGGAAATGCCCTTCTCCTGCTCTGCGGTTGAGGTAGAAATTTCGTCCATTAACCGGCTGACGTTGCCGGAGCCGGTCACGATGTCACGCATATTCTTCTCCGCTTCCGACACAACGCTGGCACCCTGGGTGACATTACTGCTGGTAACGTCAATCAGCGTTTTGATGTTTTTCGCCGCCTCGGCGCTGCGGTGAGCCAGGTTTCGGACTTCCTCTGCGACCACGGAGAACCCTTTCCCGTGATCGCCCGCCCGCGCGGCCTCGACGGCCGCGTTAAGCGCCAGAATATTCGTCTGGAATGCAATCCCGTCGATCAGGGAGATAATTTCCGTCATCTGCTGCGCGCACTCGGTAATGGATTGCATATTGCTGGCAACCTGTTCCATCAGATCTCCGCCCTTGCGCGCCTGCAGCGTCGCGGCGTTTGCCTGCTCGCTCGCCAGCCGGGTATTATCGGCATTGTTTCGGGTACTTGCCGCCATCTGCTCCATACTTGCCGCAGTTTGCACCAGAGATGCAGACTGCTGCTCTGTTTTCACCGAGAGCTGAGCACTGCGGGAAGATAGCTGATCCGACAAGGCCATGGCGTTTTGTGATGATGCCCTGATCTCACGCACCAGCGTAGCGATGTTGCTGGAAAGAGTATTAATCCCGGGAATTAATCGCCCCGCGCAGTTATTGCCAAACTCGGGGATAGAGACGCCTAAGTTGCCTGCGGTCACTTCTTCAATACTTTTTTTCACAGTATTGATCGGCGTCACAAGAAACTTCGTCATATAACTCCAGAGCAAAAATAATCCAACGAAATTGACCAGATTAATCGAAACGAAAAGAGGAAGATTGCTGGAAAATAGAGCAACGATACCTGCATTCACTAAAAACAGGCACAGCAGGAACCAGGCAATAAAGGTCCTGACACTAATATTTCTTAGCATGATTTTACCCACAACTTATATTTTGGTCGGCATTTAGATTTATAGCATTCACTTTTGCGTTTGTCCTCACATAATACGCTGGCTTCTCGTTTCGCCGTTACCCACCCTGTATTTAACTTAAGTCAGATAAAAAAGGGGTTTTAGTAGAAATGTCATGCCCTATATACTGTATTGCTGGTCCAAAGCCCCCTGAAGCGATACCATTATCTGCGGTGCATGCACACATATTTAAGACGCTTTGCTACAATCTATCGACTATGTTTAGCAGTACTTAATGCATTAACATAAAGAATATATTTTATATTTCGGGTAAGTTTGACCTTTTATATAAGTGGCTCTTTTCCACGATAAATAACTAATATGGTTTGAATGCGCATGTTCGTTGCCAGATAAAGACGTGCCGGCCGGCAAAATCGGTAACCCTCTCAGGCGTGGGATTGCATAATGCTCAATATATCGTGGGACCCTGTGTTGATCGCTGTCTCTTATCTGGTGGCGTTTATCGCCTCCTTTGTGGCCCTGGACAGCGCCGGGAAAATTCCCCTTTCCAGCCGTAAAGCGGCTCTGTTCTGGCGCATTGCCGGCGGGATCACGCTGGGCATCGGGATCTGGTCAATGCACTTCATCGGTATGCTGTCGATGCAAATGCCGATGATGATGAGCTATGACCTATGGCTAACCCTTGCGTCTCTCGGCGTGGCTATCGTTGCCTCCACGATAGCAATAAATATTGCCGTTACGGGCAAACACCTCTCTCCCTTTCGGCTGTTCTTCGCCACGGTTATCCTCAGCGCTGGCGTGGTCGCTATGCACTATATCGGCATGGCCGCGTTGATGCTGGAAGGAAGCATCCTCTGGGATCGGCGCATTGTGGGTGTGTCCGTGATGATCGCCGTGGTCGCCTCCGGTGTGGCGCTGTGGCTGGCTTTTCGCCTTAGAGATAAGCACAAAGGGGTCTTTGTGACTCGCATTCTCGCCGCGTTAGTCATGGGCGCCGCCATTTGCGCGATGCACTATACGGGCATGAGCGCCGCGCATTTCCATGAGATGGCGCATACGCTCCCCGGCGGGGTCAGCGAGCTGGGGTTATCCATCTGGGTTTCCGTCACCACGCTCTCCCTGCTCGGCATGATGTTAATTATTTCGCTTATCGATTCGCACTGGCGGACCAGCCGGCTGACGGATAATTTGCGCCAACTCAACCGTCAGCTTGAGCTACAGGTTCGCTTTGACGCTCTCACCGGCCTCGCAAACCGCCAGCAGATGGATATCCGAATGCAGGATTGTCTGCACAGCGCCTTGTTGAGTAACAAACAATTTGCCGTGGTTTTTCTGAATGTCGATCGCTTCAGACGCGTGAATGATACCTGGGGTCACAGCGTCGGTGATGAGTTATTAATTACCATTGCCCAGCGCATCACCTCCCTACTTACCCGAGAGATGACGCTGGCCAGGCTGGGTGGGGATGCCTTTATCCTGCTGGTTCCCGAATACGACGAAGAAAAGCTCACTACCCTGCTCACGACGCTGCTCGCGGATATGCGCCGTCCGCTATCCCTTTGCGGACATATGCTGAGTACCACCCTCAGCGCGGGTGTAAGCCTTTATCCTCAGGATGGCGAAACGCTGCATGAACTGAAGTTTAAGGCGGATGCCGCCTTACACCACGTTAAGCAAGAAGGTCGTAACGGCTGGGCGTTTTACCGCCCTGAGATGTCAACGGCGGTTCCGGCGCAGCCGGGTTTTCTGCAGGAACTTTATCAAGCGCTGGAAAGCGATCGGTTTGAACTGTGGTATCAGCCAACCTGGCATGCTAAAGATAAGACGATCCACGGTTTTGAGGCTCTTCTGCGCTGGCGGCATCCGGAGCAAGGCGTTTTGCTGCCAGGTCTGTTTTTACCCACTCTGGAACAAACGGGTTTGATTATTCCGGTTGGCAACTGGGCTATTGAAGCCGCGTGTCGGCAGCTTCATTTCTGGACTGAACAAGGTTTCAGCCAGTGGACGTTATCGCTCAATTTATCTCCCATTCAGTTCGAACAGCCGGATATCTTTCACATCGTGTCGTCCATGCTGGATAAATATAATCTGTCGCCCTCAAGGCTGATCCTGGAGGTCACGGAGAGTACCGCGCTAAAAAACCTCGACCGCAGCATCGAGCTGCTCAACGCCTTTAACCATGCGGGGATCACCGTCTCTATTGATGATTTTGGCACGGGCTATTCCAACCTGCTGATGCTGAGCGTTCTTCCGGCAAAAGAGCTTAAAATCGACAAGAGCTTTGTGTCCTCTATGCTGGGAAATGAAAAAAGCCGCAAGCTGGTGGAAACCATTATTAATATTGCCCGCACCATGGAAATGACTGTCGTTGCCGAGGGGATTGAAACGGACGAACAGCAGGCAATACTGACCAGCCTCGGCTGTGACTATCTCCAGGGCTACCTTTTCTCCCGCCCCTTGCCCGCTGAACAGGTTCCGTGGCTGCTGCTACAAAAAAACTCAGACAAACAAATTATACCCATAAGTAAAATTCAAACGGACCCCGAATTTATTTCACAAAAAAATCATGCCTGACGGGATTGAGTAGAGTATGTTTCAAGGGAGTATACATGCGGGTCAGTTCTGCCATGATTACCAGCGTATCGTGCCGATGAACAGGAAAATACTATGTCGCAAAATAGTTTTGATGCGCTTAATGCAATTAAAACGCCCGTGTGGCTCATTTCTCCAGTTTCGGAACAGATTATTTTTGCAAATGTGGCCGCAATACAGCTAACGGGTAATAAAACGCTGAATGACCTGCGTAAAGGGCCCTGTTCTGCAAGTGCGCAAACCGTACTGTCGATGTATGTTCCCGAACTGAAAAACGATCACGATATTGTCGAGATCTGGACAGTTAGCCGGGGCGGGCAGGACGTACCGATAAGCTGTCGCCTCTCCCTCACCCACGTCACGCCGGATGGTGATGTTATCGTTTTCGAAGGGATCTCTTCGCACGCCCCCTCAGGCCTGAAAGCCAGCCGTTCCGCAACCTATCAACGCAAAAAACAGGGGTTTTACGCACGCTTTTTCCTGACCAACAGCGCACCAATGTTGCTAATCGATCCTGCCCGTGACGGGCAAATTGTCGATGCAAACCTGGCCGCGCTCAGCTTTTACGGTTATTCACATGATGAGATGTGCCGGAAGCACACCTGGGAAATTAACACGCTTGGCAGAGGCGTCATGCCCATCATGACGGAGATCGCCGCACTGCCCGGCGGACATAAGCCGCTTAATTTTATTCACCGCCTTGCCGATGGCACCACTCGCCACGTCCAGACCTACGCGGGGCCCATTGAGATCTACGGCGACAAACTGATGCTGTGCATAATCCATGATATTACTGAGCAAAAGAGGCTTGAGCAGGAGTTGGAAAATGCTGCATTACGTGACTCGATGACGGGGTTACTCAACCGACGTCAGTTTTATAACGTTATCGACCAAACCAACCTGAGCCACCTCTCCGCCCAGCAGCAATTTAGCCTGCTGCTGGTGGATACCGATCATTTTAAAAATATTAACGACCTCTTTGGTCACCTGAAGGGTGATGAGGTGCTCATCGCCCTCTCCCGAACGCTGGAAGCCTGCAGCAGACAAGATGACCTGGTGTTTCGCTGGGGCGGTGAAGAGTTTGTCATCCTGTTGCCGCGTACGTCTCTCGAAACGGCGCTGAAGATTGCCGAATCCGTCCGTGCGGCGGTCGCCCATATTACCCTCCCAGGCTTACCACGCTTTACCGTCAGTATTGGCGTGGCTCGGCATGACCCGGAAGAGAGTATTGACGCGCTGTTTAAACGTGTCGACGATGCGCTCTATCGCGCCAAAAACGATGGGCGTAATAAAGTCCTTGCGGCATGAAACTGGAGTATCGTGAAAAGCCCCGCTACAATGCCCAGCTTAAGTAAATTAACGACGGGTGGGTTGTGGCAACAATGGGAAAGACAGAAATAATACTCACCTTAATTATTTTATTGCTTATTATATTTGGCTTATGGTTTATTTTCAGCGGTGAGATTTGGTTTTTCGTTGAATATCTGGAAAACAGTCTCTACCCCACTTTTGACGCACTGTAGTGCACGTTTAATTTATTGTTTCACCTACCGCATTTGTCAGGTATCTGCATTACCCTCAGCCACGTAAGATACGCGGCGTTATCCTCCAACAATGTTGATAACGAATCACTAAATCATTTGCTTATTTCGCCCGTTCTCTGACGGGCTTTTTTTATTTCCGACTATTAAGCAAAACCAGGGTTCTCGCCCGTCAGTCACCATGTTGGTGTAGCACCGCTCTGCTCCAGTCATAAAAGGCGCGTACCGAAGGCGGAAGATAGCGGTTTTGTGGATAGACAAGCGAAAGCGGTAAATCGAAAGAGACGTCCTCCATACAGCGGACCAACGCCCCGCTCTTCAGATACGGCTCAGCCAGATAGCTGGCCACGCGAATTAATCCGAGCCCATGAATTCCGGCCTGGATATAGGCGTCTGTGTCATCAACGATCAGCGTCTCCTTCATGCGGATTGCACAATCGCCGTCATCACGCGTAAAAAACCAGTCAATGGTACGCCCGGTGCGGTGGTTCAGGTAGCCGACTGCGTAATGCTTTTCCAGTTGGTCGAGATTTTCCGGCTTACCACAGGCGGCTATATAGCCCGGAGAAGCCAGAACAACCCATCTGAAGTTCGCCAGAGGGCGCGCGACCAGCGTCGTTGAATCTTCGATCCTCCCGGTGCGGATCACGCAGTCATACCCTTCCTGAATAATGTCCTCCACGTTATCGCTGGAACAGAGTATCAGTTCCAGCTCGGGATACTGGTGGAGAAATTCAGGGAGACTGGGAAGAATGCAATGTCGGGCGAGAGACTGCGGCATCCCGACTTTAAAACGGCCTCTGGGCTGCGCGGATCTGCCGGGAAAGGAAGACTCCATTGTCGCAATATCCGTCAGCAGCCGTTTGCTCTCGTCATAGTAACGTCGGCCTTCTGCGGTCACGCTGAGTTTCCGGGTGGTGCGCTGTAAAAGCTGAATGCCCAGGTATGTCTCCAGCTCCTTAACGACCCGCGATACGGTTGAGCGCGGTAGCCCCAGCACTTCTGCCGCCCTGGCGAAGCTATGGGTCTCGACCACACAAACGTATACCCGCATTGATTCCAGTTTATCCATATTCCCACCGCGCATGAAAAGATCGATTATCCCATTTTTACGAACAGTCTAACTTATGCTTGTCGTCTTATCGAATGCAGCCATCTGACATAACCTTGCTCAAGTTGAAGTAATCAAGCGATTTAACAAAGAGAGGCTCAGTATGAAAGAACGTGATATAACGACAGGCGAAAAAGTATTAGTGCTTGGTGCAGGACAATTGGGCGCTGCCGTGCTGGAGTATCTGGTTCCGGCAGTCACGCAGCGCGACGGCGCTGTCTCCGTTATCGTATCGCCCGGCTCCAGGGACAGCCGGGGTAAGCTTCAGTCCGAAACGCATCAAAAACTGGCTGATGCAGGGGCCAAATTTATCTCTGTCGATGTCGCTGCCAGCACGATTGACGCGTTAAAAAACCACTTCACGGATTTTGATACTGTTATCAACTGCATGGGGTTTGTCGCTGGCGCGGGAACACAGATAAAGATTACTCGCGCGGTACTGGAGGCTGGCGTTCAACGCTATTTTCCCTGGCAGTTTGGCGTGAATTACGATGTGGTAGGCAAAGGGAGCGGTCAGCCCGTCTGGGACGAGCAGTATGATGTCAGGACGCTACTGCGGGAACAGAACGCGACGGAATGGGTGATTGTTTCAACCGGCATGTTTACCAGTTTTCTCTTCGAACCGGCATTTGATGTGGTGAATTTATCCGAAAAAACCATTAATGCGCTCGGGGGATGGGACACACAGGTCACCGTAACATCACCTGCGGATATTGGCCGACTCACCACCGAAATTTATTTGCATCAGCCGCGGATCGTAAATGAAGTGATATTTGTCGCAGGTGAAACAACCTCATACGGAAAACTGGCAGAAACTGTTGAACGTGTGACCGGCCAAACGTTCACTAAAGACGTATTACCCCTCTCTGCGTTACTGGATGAGCTGCGTTTGAAACCGGATGATACGATGACAGGCTATCGCACGGCCTTCGCCAGGGGAGACGGTGTATGGTGGCCGATGAAAGATACCTGGAATGTACTGAATAATCTGCCGACCCAGGATATAGCGTCATGGCTAAAAACCGTCATTTGAGGACATCTCTTTTCAGGACGCTAATGAAAACTGGCGCTGTCAGCCGCGCCAGCTCTGGATTTAGCCGTGGTTACCTCGCGTTAACAGCAAGCCAGTACCGATTAGTGCTTTTCAATATATATCGTCCGGCTATATGCCACGTCTTCCGGGTTATTGATGGGGTAGCCCTTCACCCAGGGCTTAATCAGGCGACCGTTAGTGTACTGATAAATTGGCGCGATGGGCGCCTTCTCCATAAGGATTTTCTCCGCCATGTTGTAGTCCGCATTGCGCGCCTTCGCGGTGGTTTCCAGCGTCGCCTGCTGGACGATCTTATCGTAGGCAGGGTCAATAAAACGGGAGATATTGCCGCTGTGAGTGGAGGTCAACAATGACAGGAACGTTGATGGCTCGTTGTAATCGCCCACCCATGAGGCGCGGATCACATCAAAGTTGCCGGTGTTACGGCTATCAATGTAGGTTTTCCACTCCTGGTTTTGCAGTTTGACATCCACACCGAGATTTTTCTTCCACATGGAGGCCACCGCAATCGCGATTTTCTGGTGGTTTTCCGAAGTGTTATACAGCAGGTTCAGCTTCAGCGGGCGCTGAGGACCGTATCCTGCAGCCTGCAGCAAGGTTTTGGCCTGGGCGTTGAGCTCCTGCTGCGACATCTGCTCAAACGGCGAGGCGTCCGGAGTGAACCCTGCCGTCACGTCTGGGGTGAAGTGCCAGGCGGGCTTCTCCCCCGTCCCTAACACCTTTTCTGCCATGATACGACGGTCGATGCTCATACTCAGCGCCAGACGAACCCGTGCATCCGCCGTCGGGCCTTTTTGGGTGTTAAAGGCATAGTAATACGTACCCAACTGAGGCGGCGTATAAACCTGCCCCGGAATGTCCTTCATGAGCTTCTGATACATGTTTTTTGGGAACGATTCGGTAATATCAATATCCCCTGCCAGGTAGCGTTTGGTCGCCGACGATTCCTGATTAATCGGCACGAAGGTCACCTTCTGCAGTACCGTTTTGGCATTGTCCCAGTAGTGCGTATTGGGCACCACAACCAGTTTTTCATTCACCACGCGGTCCTTCAGAACGTAAGCCCCGTTCCCCACCAGCGCGCCCGGTCGCGTCCACTCTTTACCGCTTTCGACGTTAGCTTTTTGTACTGGATAAAAAGCAAAGTTCGCCGTCAGGTTGCTGAACCACGGCAGCGGTTTGTCCAGCTGAACGCGTAACGTTCTGGCGTCCACCGCCGTCACACCCAGCGTATCGGGCGCGGCTTTGCCGTCAATAATGGCCTGCGCGTTATTAATTCCCGCCAGCGCGGCAAACCAGGCAAACGGAGAGGTGGTTTTCGGGTCAACCAGACGCTGCCAGCTGTAGACAAAATCCTGGGCGGTGACAGGGGAGCCGTCGGACCATTTCGCGTCATCGCGTAAGGTAAACATCCAGACGCGGTTATCGTTGCTCTGCCAGCGTGTCGCCACGCCCGGCGTCAGCTCCCCTTTCTCATTCTGATTAACCAGGCCTTCAAAGAGATCGCGAATCACCTGAATCTCTGGCAACCCCACGGCTTTCGCCGGGTCCAGCGAAGCCGGCTCGTCTTTAATATGCCTGACCAGCTCCTGTTTTTGCGCCAGCGCAGTGCCCTGCGGCACGTCAGCTGCGAAAGAAAGTGAAGAGAGCCCGCACAGGCACAGTGCGGCAAAAAGACGCGAAACAGGATGCTTCATAAGATCCCCTTTGATGAATTCAGGTATTAAGCAGATGCGTAATTATTTGTTTCGACAAAGAGAAATGCAAATAACTTACGCCTGAATAGTGATTTAAGGCAATTCTTAGCCATTACGGAAACTATTTGATTAACAGCGGGTTTTGCACAACACTGCCAGTAGTGACTTCTTTAACAGGATTTCGTATGGCAACCACCCGACCGAGAGCGGAACGCGGCGCCTTTCCGCCGGGCGCTGAGCAATATGGCCGCTCCTTTTTAGGCGCATCGCTGATCTGGTTCCCCGCCCCCGACGCAGACCGCGAAAGCGGCTTGATTCTTGCCGGCACGCACGGGGATGAAAACTCCTCCATCGTGACACTTTCCTGCGCGTTGCGGACGCTGACGCCGTCATTGCGACGTCATCACGTGATTCTGGCGGTTAACCCGGACGGCTGCCAGCTGGGTCTTCGCGCCAATGCGCGAGGCGTTGACTTAAACCGTAATTTTCCATCAGCAAACTGGCGCGCCGGGGAAACGGTGTATCGCTGGAACAGCTCCGCCGAGGAGCGTGATGTGGTTCTGCTAACGGGAGATAAGCCAGGCTCAGAGCCGGAAACCCAGGCGCTGTGCCAGCTAATCCATAAGATCCATCCCGCGTGGGTGGTCTCCTTCCACGATCCGCTGGCCTGTATTGAAGATCCGCGTCACTCCGAGCTTGGCGCGTGGCTGGCAGACGCTTTCGCCCTGCCGCTCGTGACCAGCGTGGGCTATGAAACGCCGGGCTCGTTCGGTAGCTGGTGCGCCGATTTGAGCCTGCCCTGCATAACCGCTGAATTCCCGCCGATCTCCTCCGACGAGGCCAGCGAAAAATACTTAAAAGCCATGGTGGATCTTTTACGCTGGCAGCCTCAGAGATGAAGCACGCCGCTGGTAAAATGGAGCGCGGGAGAGACGTCAACCGCCAGCCACGTCGGGCCGTCCAGATCGGCGAAACGGACCTGATTGACCAGCGGTAGCGCCGCGCCGATTGCCCGGGACGTACAGAGCATACAGCCCAGCATCAGTGAAAAACCTTGCGCCCGGGCTTCTGCCGCCAGGGCCAGCGCCTCTGTCAGCCCGCCGGTCTTGTCGAGCTTAATATTAATCATCTCGTAGCGGCCCTGCAGCTCGCTCAAGCTCGCGCGGGTGTGACAGCTTTCATCCGCACAAACGGGTAACGGATGGATAAAGTTCTTCAGCGCCGCGTCATCTTTTGCTGGCAGAGGCTGCTCCAGCATGGCCACCCCCAGGTCGGCCAGCAGCTGACAGCGGGCGGCCAGCCCTTCTGGATGCCATGATTCATTGGCATCAACAATCAGCGTGGCTGAGGGTACCGCCGCGCGAATGGCGACCATCCGCTCGCTAATCAGACGATCGTCGAGCTTCACCTTCAGTAGCCGGGCCCCGGCGTCATAAAGCGCTTTGGCGCTGGCGGCCATCTGTTCCGGCTCGCCAATCACTACCGTTTGCGCGGTAGCCAACGATTCCGGCAGCGCCACGCCCAGCAATGCTGTCAGGGGTTGCTGCTGTTTCGCCGCCTCCAGACTCCAGAGCGCACTATCAATGGCGTTACGTGCGGCCCCGGCGGGCAAACGATGCTGTAATGCCTCGCGCGTGAGTCCGGTTTGCAGGTCTGGCACCAGCGTCATGATATGCGCCATCACTGACGCGAGGCTTTCACCATAGCGCGGGTAAGGCGTACACTCCCCTACGCCTTTAAAACCGTCCTCTTCGATTTCAACGACCACCACGCTGGCTTCGCTTCGGCTGCCGCGGGAGATCACAAACGGGGTATGCAATGGCCAGGCTTCTTCATAGACCTTAACGCTTCTCATCACTGACTCCTTGCAGCCCGGAAAGGCGAAAAAATTTGGTTTGCCGTGTTATCCGCGGATGGCATACACTAGCCCCGACGTTAACTATATGTAAACAGGAAGATATCTATGTCACAACTCGTTCATTTCCAGGGCAACCCGGTTGCTGTTGCAGGTTCCATTCCGCAGGCTGGCAGCAAAGCGCAGGCTTTTACTCTGGTGGCTAAAGATCTGTCTGACGTCACACTGGCTCAGTTTGCGGGCAAACGCAAAGTGCTGAACATTTTCCCGAGCATTGATACCGGTGTTTGCGCCGCATCCGTGCGTAAGTTCAACCAGCTGGCAACTGAAATGGACAACACCGTTGTACTGTGCATTTCTGCTGACCTGCCGTTCGCCCAGTCTCGCTTCTGCGGCGCTGAAGGCCTGAGCAACGTTATCACCCTCTCCACCCTGCGCAGCCCGGATTTCCTCGAAAACTACGGCGTCAGCATCGCCGAAGGCCCTCTGAAAGGCCTGGCAGCACGCGCGGTACTGGTTCTTGATGAAAACGACACTGTCATCTTCAGCGAACTGGTTAATGAAATCACTACCGAGCCGGATTACACCGCCGCGCTGGAAAAGCTGAAAGCATAATCATTACTTAGCATTCTATACCGCTTTTTCAAAACCTCGCTATGGCGGGGTTTTTTATTAACTACTCACTGAATCGTTAAAGCAATAATGAGCTTGCGTCACAAAATTAACGCAATTCAGTTTCAAGAATTCACCAAAATAGCGATCAGATCCGCATATTGATCGTTAAACAACCCTGAATTTACCCTCAGTGAGGCGCATCACATTTCCCTTATCGCCAAAACATTAGATTTGCTTACGAAGTTAAATAATCGTTTCAGCAAAAAGGGATAAATATGAAAATAAAACTGGCTTTAACGCTCCTTTCGGTACTGGTTTCGGGCCATGCCGCAGCAAAAACCTGGGTGCTGACAAGCGCTGAAAGCAGCGTGGAAAAAGGAAACTGGAAGATTTCCAGCGATGAGCTGAAAATTAACGATCGAACGTTCAGCATCGAGCAAAAAGTGTTGCACGGCGGCAAGCAGGAAGGCAGTAAAGTGATCGTTATTAGCAGTAAAAACGGCCTGACCATCACCTTAAGCCCGACGCGCGGGATGAACCTTCTGCATGTGGAGGGCTTTGGCACCAGGCTGGGCTGGAACTCCCCCGTTAAAGAGGTCGTTAATCCGGCGTATATCAATCTGGAAAGCCGAAACGGACTTGGCTGGCTGGAAGGTTTCAACGAGATGATGGTCCGCTGTGGCTACGAATGGACGGGGCACCCGGTCACCGCTGACGGCCAGATTTACACCCTGCATGGCAAGGCGGGGAATACACCGGCATCTCAGGTGGAGGTAGAAATTGCGGATGCTGCCCCGCATGAAATTCGTATTCGCGGTCTCATCAAAGAAAGCACCTTTAAAAAAGCGGATCTGCAAACCATGACCGAACTGCGTTACGTTCCAGGAACCAACCAGTTCAGCCTGCATGACGTTCTGACGAACCATGCCGATTACCCTCATGACTATCAGATCATCTACCACAGCAACTTCGGGGCGCCTGTCCTCGAAGAAGGCGCGCGCTTCCTTGCCCCGGCGGCAAGCGTGAACCCGTTCAATGATTACGCGAAAGCGGGCGTTAACGACTGGCAAACCTACGCCGGGCCGACAAAAGACTTTGATGAGATGGTCTTTAACATCAAACCGCTTGCGGACAGCAATCATGAAACCCTCGCGGCGGTGGTGAATAAAGCCGGTGACAAAGGCGCGTCAATTCAGTTTGATACCCGCCAGCTGCCCGTGCTGACCCTGTGGAAAAATACCGATACGCCAAAACAGGGCTATGTCACGGGGATTGAGCCAGGCACCAGCTACGCCTACCCCGTCACCATTGAACGCGAGCAGAAGCGGGTTAAGCAGCTGCAACCAGGTGCCAGCGCTCAGTTTGACCTGACCTATACCCTGCTACACAGCGCGCAGCAGGTGAAGGACGTCGAAAGCAAGATTGCGTCGATTCAGGGCGAGACAAAAACAGAGCTCGTGACCACGCCGCTGGCGAAGGAATAAGCATTAAAAAAGCCTCTTTACAGAGGCTTTTTGTTATTCGTCACCTTTCTTATGATTCAATCCATACTCACGTAGCTTATTCGCAATCGCGGTATGCGAGACGCCAAGCCGTTTTGCCAACTTGCGGGTGCTGGGGTAGCTGCGGTACAGCTGCGTCAGCACAGAACGCTCGAAGCGGCTGGTGATATCATCCAGCGAGCCTTCCATCGCTTCTTCGCCTACCGATACCGTCCCGGCGTCGTAATCCGGCAACAGAATGTCCTGAGGGCGCAGTTCATACCCTTCCAGCTGGGTCAGCGCGCGATAAACGGCGTTTTTAAGCTGACGAATGTTGCCCGGCCAGCCGTAGCGCATTAACACCGTGCCGAGATCTGCAGACAGTTTCGGACGTGGAACACCCTGCTCGTCGGCAAAGCGGGCCACAAACAGTTCCGTTAGCGGCATGATGTCCTGCGGACAATCGCGCAGCGGTGGAATGTTCAGCGTCAGGACGTTGAGGCGGTAATAGAGATCTTCGCGGAAAATCCCCTTTTGCACCAGTTCCACCAGGTTCTTCTGGGTGGCGCAAATGACGCGCACGTCCACATGCACTTCGTGATCCTCACCGACGCGGCGGAAGGTGCCGTCGTTCAGGAAACGCAGCAGTTTAGCCTGCATACGCGGCGACATTTCGCCGATCTCGTCCAGCAGCACGGAGCCGCCGTTGGCCTGCTCGAAGAACCCTTTCTTGCCTTCCGGCGCGTGTCCAAACAGCTCGCTTTCGACGGCATCTTCTGGAATTGAAGCGCAGTTAAGCGCCAGATACGGTTTTGCCGCACGCGGGCTTGCCAGGTGCACGGCGTGCGCCAGCAGATCTTTCCCGGTACCGGTATCGCCGGTAATCAGCAGCGGCGCGGTAAGGCTGGCAAGCTTACGCGCCTGGTCAACCACGTGGCGCATTTTCGGGCTGACGGCAATAATCTGGCTGAATGCGCCAACGTCCTGGCTGGAGAGGTTTTGCAGCTGGCGCCCCATGCGTAGCGTCGAGCGCAGCATGATCACCGCCCCGGTCAATACGCGACTATTTCCTTCTCCTTTCAGATAGACCGGTGTGATCTCCATCAGGAAATTCTGCCCGTTAATCACCACATGCTCGCTGTGCGTATTCTGCGGGTTGCTGTCCAGCCAGCGCTGGAAGTTAAAACCAGGGATCAGCTGCGCGGCGTGGTGGCTGCTGAGCTTCTCCTGGCTCTGCGCGAAAAGCTGGCAGCTCGCATGGTTAACGCGCTCGACTTTACTTTTCAGATCCAAAGAGAGGAACGGTTCGGGCATCGCTTCAAGCAGCGCGCTCAGGGCGAGGTGCTCACGTTCGGAGGGCATCCAGGGGATGGTGCGTACATCCGTAACGCCAGCGATACGGCGTATTTCCGCCATCAGGCTGCTGAACGTGTTAAATTCAATTTCGGCAAAATTGAGGTAAATTCGCCCGACAGGATCGATCTCAATGCCACGTAAATCAATGCTACGTAAAACAAGAAGATCGAGTAATTCGCGGGTAAGACCGAGACGGTCTTCACAGAAGACTTCAAGACGCATGGGAAATTCACCGTTTTAAGCCAATAACGTTAAAATGATAAGTCAGAACTCGGTGAACCGGAAGATGGCTGTCAACAAATATTGACAGCCAGCACGATTAGTGAACAAAGCCTTAAGGAGACGGTTTTTTATTGAGCGTTTCCTTCAGCTGACCGATCAGTTCACGCCTGAAATCCCCCAGCCGCGGCTTATCGCCATCAATCCACGGCAGCGGACGGCACACCTCCATCGCTTTGATACCCAAACGCGCCGTCAGCAAGCCCGCGCCAATGCCCTGGGCTGCACGGGCTGAAAGACGCGCCGCCAGATCCTGCGACATCCAGTCCATTCCCACTTCGCGCACCAGCTCGCTCGCGCCCGCAAACGCGATATTGAGCAGGACCAGTTTGAACAGCCTGAGCCGGCTGTAGTAACCCAGCTCTATGCCGTAAAGGTTCGCGATACGGTTGATGAGGCGCAGGTTACGCCAGGCGATAAAGGCCATATCCACCAGCGCCAGCGGGCTGACGGCAATCATCAGCGTGGATTCCGCCGCCGAGCGGCTAATCTCTCGTCGCGCCTGGGCATCCAGCACCGGCTGAACCATATGGGAGTAGAGCGTGACCACCTCCCGGTCGTTCTGGGTTTCATGGATGGCGGCGTACCAGCGCTGGAGCGCCGGATGCGACTGATCGATACCGGCCTGACTGGCCAGTTTTTCACAGAAGGCGCGGCCTTTGCCAGTGCCGTGGCTGTGGAGGAGATCCCGCGCTTCATCGCGCTCGTGCGCGCGCTGTCGCAAACGCCAGAGGCGGCGCCACTCGGTGGCAACCGACCCGACGCCCGCCCCCACGATGAGCGCGCCCGCGGCACATCCGCCCAGCGCAACCCAGTCCTGGGTTTGCCAGGCGTTCATCGCCCACTGGACGCCCTGCCCGACCACGCTGACGCCAAACAGCGCCAGACCGGCGGTGACCATCATGCGCCACAGGCTGCGTTTAGGACGCAGAACGGCTTCCACGACCGCCTCCGCCGGACCGTCTTCGAGGGTGGGATCGTCCGGCAGCGCCGGGGCAAAGTTCTCCGCCTGCGCGCCGCTGAACGTCTGCGCCGTTTTAAAGGCGTCCTGACGCTCGGGCTCAAGCGTTCCGGTAAAGTCTATGCGCGGTTTTAACGGTTCCGTCATCGCAGTTTATCTCCAATCAAAAACTCCAGCGCCGCATCCAGACGGATGTGCGGTAACGGCCGATCGACGCTCATGGTCTGAGGGCGGAAGGCTTCAAACTGGAAGCCCTGGTTCTGCCAGAAGGCCTGGCCCGGCAGCCGCGCGGGCACTTCGCCGGGATAGACGGTAAGCGGCTCGCCGTCACTGAGTCGATTCCCGCGTAATGCTGGTATTTTCTCGCCGTTAAGGTCAATCAGGCCGCTTTGGGTCGCCTGCACCGATGCGAGCCCAAGACAATCCATACTGATGCCTTCAAACGCGGCGTTTTGCCAGGCGTCCTGCACCAGCTGCTGCAGCAGAGAAACCATGTTGGCATGCTGATCGACCGTAACGTGATCGGCTTTTGTGGCCGCAAACAGTAGCTTGTCGATCACCGGTGAGAACAGACGACGAAACAGCGTCCGCTGCCCGTAGTGGAAACTCTGCATCAGCTGCGTCAGCGCGAGACGCATATCGTTAAATGCCTGCGGCCCGCTGTTGAGCGGCTGCAGGCAATCCACCAGAACAATCTGGCGGTCGAAACGTAAAAAGTGGTTTTTATAAAAACCTTTGACCACCTTTTCGCAGTAGTAATTGTAACGCTCGCGCAGCATGCCGGCATTCGTGTGTTTGTCGGCTTGTGCCAGCTTCGACTCGCCTGCGCCGTCCACATCCGGCCACGGGAAGAACTGCAGCGCGGGCGCGCCTGCTAAATCACCCGGCAAGACAAAACGGCCCGGCTGGATGAAGTGCAGCCCTTCCTGTTTGCACTGATGCAGATAGTCCGTCCAGGCTTCAGCAATGGTCGCCAGACGGTTTTCGTCCGCAGGCGCCAGCGGATCAAGGCCCTCGCACAGCTGTCGCCATTTCGTTGACCACTCTGCGCGTTGCCCTTGCAACAAGCCCGTCATCTGGCGGGACCAGCTGAGGTAGTCCTGCGCCAGCATCGGCAGGTCGAGCAGCCATTCGCCGGGATAATCGACGATTTCCAGATACAGGGTTGAGGTATCCTTAAAGTGACGTATCAGCGATTCATTAGAACGAAAGCGCAGCGCAAGGCGAATTTCACTGACGCCTCGCGTTGGCGTCGGCCACGCGGGCGGATCGCCGTAAAGCTGCGCCAGCCCTTCGTCGTAGGTAAAACGCGGTATGCCAAAATCACGCTGAGGGACGCGCTTAACGCCCAGCAGACGCTCTTCGCGCACGGCGCTGAGCAACGGCAGCCGCGCACCGGCGTGCAGGTTCAGCAACTGGTTTACCATCGCGGTGATGAACGCCGTCTTACCGCTGCGGCTCAGGCCGGTAACGGCCAGACGCAGATGTCGATCAACGCCGCGGTTCACCAGTGAATTGAGTTCGTTCTTAAATCGCTTCATCGCCATCCTTCATTGCCCGGAAGCCAGGAATGTATGGCTTCAGAATACAATAAATGGGGGCAGATCGTTGATTATCAATTCTTATTTATTGCTATTGCCGTTTTCTCTCCAGTAAGATGAACGACATTGCTGTCAGTCCGGAGTGAGTAAGGTGTATGTCACCCACCATCTATGATATCGCACGGGTTGCGGGCGTATCGAAATCAACCGTTTCCCGCGTTCTGAATAAACAAACGAATATTTCCCCTGAAGCGCGAGACAAAGTGCTTAAGGCGATAGACGAATTAAATTATCAGCCCAACAAACTGGCCCGCGCCCTGACCTCTTCTGGCTTTGATGCCATTATGGTTATTTCAACCCGCTCGACCAAAACTACTGCCGGTAACCCTTTTTTCTCCGATGTTCTTCATGCCATTACGGCAAAAGCGGAAGAGGAAGGGTTTGACGTTATTTTACAAACCTCGAAAAGCAGTGAGGACGATCTGCAGAAGTGCGTGGGAAAAATAAAGCAGAAGATGATCAAAGGGATCATCATGCTGAGTTCACCCGCAAACGAATCTTTTTTTACCACGCTGGACGAATACGGTGTGCCCGTAGTGGTTATTGGAAAAGTAGAAGGTAAGTTCCAGAATATTTATTCTGTTGATACGGACAATTTTCACGACAGCGCTATTCTGGTCGATTCGTTTATTAAACATGGGCGAACTAAAATTGCCTGTCTGCATGCCCCGCTCGATTATCACGTTTCTATCGATCGCCTTGCGGGTTATAAATCCAGCCTTGAGAAGCAGGGTATCGACATTAACCCGGACTGGGTCATTGATGGCGGATATACCCATGAAAGCGCGCTCCAGGCAGCCTGCAAATTACTCTCGTCTGACAACCCGCCCAATGCCGTTTTTGCTACTGACAGTATGAAATTGTTGGGTCTTTATCGTGCTGCGGATGAGTTAAATCTGATGGTTCCCGAGCAGGTTGTTATGGCAGGCTACAGCGATCCGATGCTGTCTCTCGTTTTAACCCCTGCGCCAGGCGGGTTTGATATTCCGACGAGAAAGCTCGGCGAAGAGAGCTGCAACGTGTTGTTTAAGCGTATTGCGGGTAAACCTGCGTCGCATAAGATTTTGGTTGATACGCATTTTTCGGATGCGGCGTCCTTGCGCTAATAACCAGGGGCAATCGCCCCTGGTAAATCATGATCAGAACGCGTAGTTCACGCCGACACCCGCGTAGTGGAAGCGATCGCTCTCACCTTCGTCATGGTTTTCCCATTCGTAGGCATATTCCAGCGTCATGGATAAACCGTTGTTAAAATCATAGGCGTACAGCATACCCAGACGGTTGAAATCATGTCCTTCACGCGTCGGATCGTCCTGCCAGTCCCAGTTTGACCAGCGATCGAGTCCCAGACGGGTATAAGGCGTTAACGTCGTCTGGCCTAACGAAATCGGCAGGTAGGCACGAATTTCCTGGGTAGAAAACTCACCGTTATTACGTGAGCTGTCCATATTGAAGCCGCGCTCTAAATAATAATTTACTTTCGCAGAGAACGTTTCGTTGATGGTCCAGGTAAAACCGGTTTCGGTCTCGACGCGGCTGTCAGAATAACCGGTTTTATCGAGATCGTTGGCAAACTGATACATGGCAAACCAGCCGCCAAAGCGCCAGTCGTCGGTTAATTTAATATCCCAGTCAGGCTGAACTTTATAGCGCTGCATATTAGCGCTGCCGTCTTTGGCACCGTGTTCATCTTTAAAGTGATAACCATAATTGCGGAAGCCACCGGTCAGACCGAACGTAAAATCATCGGTGCCAATAAAGCGATAGCGCAATTCAAATTCCGGGCGATCGAAATAGGTGCCACGCGTCATGCTGCTATAATCAACCGGCCCTTCCTGATACATTGCCAGAGAGATTGTCCAGGCATCCCATGTTGCATTAAACCATACGGAGGGTTCATATAATCCATCTTTATCGTCGCTCTGACCTTCGACGTTTTCAATTTCATACATGGCACCGATATTAAACGCCCACTGCTTTGCGGGTTCTGTTGCTTGCGCGCAGCTAACCCCTGCGCACAGAACGAGCGCAGCACTTCTTAGTAGAGTACTCATAAAATATTCCCTTTATAATTAACAAACAAAAAAAACCGGAAATTTGCATTTCCGGCAAACACCTTTCTTATCTAATAGCCGCTTCGGTATCGGCGTCGAAGAAATGGCACTTATTCATATCGAACTGAATGCCGATAGTATCTCCGGCTACGTAGTCATTGGCCGCGCCTGCGCGGACAACCAGTTCATGTCCGCCCACGGTGGCATAAAGCATAAATTCGGCACCGGTAAGCTCAGCGACGCTGACTTTCGCCGCAATATCTTCTCCGCTGCTCTGCAGGGTAAGAATGTCTTCCGGACGGATCCCGAAGACGACCGCTTTACGCTGGTAACCTTGCGCATTCAACTCGGCCAGCTTGTCCTCAGGGATCTCCAGACGCAGCGTTTCCGTTACGAAATAGCGATCGTCGATAGCGCCACGAATGAAGTTCATTGCCGGAGAGCCAATGAACCCTGCGACAAACATATTAGCCGGCTCGTTGTATACCTGCTTCGGCGCACCCACCTGCTGAATGATGCCGTCTTTCAGGATCACGATGCGGGTCGCCATCGTCATGGCTTCCGTCTGGTCGTGCGTAACATAGATCATGGTGGTGTTAAGCTTCTGGTGAAGCTTGCTGATTTCGGCACGCATCTGCACGCGAAGCTTGGCATCGAGGTTGGATAACGGCTCATCCATCAGGAAGACGCCCGCTTCGCGCACGATCGCCCTGCCCAGCGCCACGCGCTGGCGCTGACCACCCGATAAAGCGCCAGGTTTACGCTTCAGGTATTCGCGTAGCCCTAAAATCTGCGCCGCCCAGTTCACGCGTTCTTCAATCACCGCGGGCGCTATTTTTTGCATTTTCAGGCCAAACGCCATGTTGTCGTAGACCGTCATATGCGGATAAAGCGCATAGTTCTGGAATACCATCGCGATATCACGCGATTTGGCAGGCACGTCATTCATGCACACGCCGTCGATAATCAGTTCACCCGCGCTGATCTCCTCAAGACCGGCAATCATTCGCAGCGTCGTGGATTTACCGCAGCCCGACGGACCGACGAAAACAATAAACTCTTTGTCTTCAATTTCGAGGTTGAAATCCTTAACCACGTGGACCTGGTTATCATAGATTTTCTGAATATGTTTCAGAGAAAGTTGAGCCATAATTTATTCCTTATCAATACGCCCGGGACGCCCAGAATTCTGTCAGGCATTTCCAGGTCAGTTCCCGCGTTGAATGAAGTTGTAATCCCGCATGGTTAAGGCCAGGCCCAATCCCGACAGACAGCATTCCTGCGGCGTTGATTGCTTCAACACCCGCAGCGGCATCTTCAATGCCAATCGCCTCTGCAGGACGCACGTTCAGCCCCGCACAGGCCGCAAGGAAGATCTCCGGGTCCGGCTTTGAACGGCAAATGCGGGAAGCATCAGCGCAAAAATCGAAGGCCTGATGAATGCCCAGCGCGTGCAAAATCCCTGGGGCATTGAGCGATACGGATGCCAGCCCAATCTTGACCTTCGCGGCACGGATCTCCGCCAGCACGTCGCGGATCCCCGGTAGCAGAGAATCCTGCGTCAGTGATGCCAGCGACTGGACGTAAAGCGCATTTTTTTTCGTCGCAAGCGCCAGGCACTGCTCCTCACTAAACATCCCCTCTTTTCCGCCGTGCTTCAAAATGCGCTGGAGGGAATCCATGCGGCTTATTCCCTTAAGCTGTTCGTTAAACACTTCGTCGAAGGTAATGCCAATTTCCTCCGCCACGGCACGCCAGGCCAGAAAGTGAAGATGCGCGGTATCGGTGATCACACCGTCCAAATCGAATACAACAGCCTTAAGCGTCATGTTGCCCCTCCGTGGTAGCGGTCCCATTCACGGACGCAAGAAAATCCTTATACGCGAACACTTCTCGCTCCGGGATATGGAGCGTTTTGCCCCACAGCGTCAGCGTGGCAGGCGCCGTGGTTTCAATGGTTAACACCTCGTTTTCATACGTGAAGTGCATTGCTGCGTTCCGCCACCGCAGCGGGAAAGCGAGTTTCTGCCAGTGAGCAGGCAGTTTTGGCGCGAGATGCAGTTCCCCTTCAATGATTTGCAGGCCAGCAAATCCCTGAATTGCGCCAGACCAGATCGCACCGGTTGCCGCGGCATGAATGCCCTCATCGCTGCTGTGCGGATCCTCGCCCAAATCAATGGCGATGCCATCGCGCCAGAAGGCATAGGCCCCCTGCGTATCACCGCAGCGCGCGAGCACAATCCCGTGAATGGCCTTGCTCAGGGAGGAATCATGGATCGTGCGTGGCTCATAGAACGCCAGATTGGCGGCGCATTGCCGTGGCGTAAACCGTTCTGGCAGCAGGTAGTTAAGCATCACCACATCGGCCTGCTTCAGGATCTGCATCTCGTTCACTTCCGCGCGGGAATAATCGAGCAGAATCGTCTGTTTACCCGCTTTGGCTTTGTAACGGCTCAGATCGATGGCAGGTTTTGACATGAAGGAATCATCCTGCGGGATCACACCGTCTGCATCGGCCTCCGGTAGCCATAAGCGCGCCAGGAACTGCGCGGCATTCTCCGTAAAACGCGCATCCTCACGCCCAAACATCGCCATAAACTGGCGCGCGCAGGCAACGTTGTGCCAGGCCAGATAGTTGGTGTAAGCGTTGTTGTTCACGTGCTCGGTGTATTCGTCCGGTCCGATCACATCATGGATTTCCAGACGACCATTGACCTCCGTTGCGCGTCCCATCCAGAACAAAGCCGTTTCCATCAGCAGCGTCAGGCCTTCGTTACGCATAAACGCGTCATCATGCGTCGCCTGCCAGTACGCAACGACGGCCCAGGCAATATCAGCCACGATGTGATGCTCAGCAAGTGCGGAAGCCACCTTCTGGCGTACCCCGGTGCGGATGTTGATTGCCGCGAACTCCGGCGTCTCTTCCTCACCGCTTGCGGCGCTTTCCCATGGGAACAACGCGCCCGGCCAGCCGTTACGACGGGCTTTTTCCCGTGCGCCAGCCAGATTAAGCCAGCGATAGCGCAGCAGGCTGCGGGCAACCTGCGGGCGGGTAAACAGATGGAAAGGCAGCAGGAAAATTTCGGTATCCCAGAAGACGTGCCCCTTGTACCCTCCGCCCGTCAGTCCTTTTGCGGCAATACTACTTCGCTCATCATGGGCAGGCGTCATCGTGGTCAGGTGCCAGACCGCATAATCCAGCGCCATCTGATCCTGTTGCTCTGCGGAAGTCACTTCCACCCGGGCATCACGCCAGACCTCTTTCCAGGCATACGCTGAGCTTTCAAGCAATGCGTCGTAACCTCTTGCGGCAGAAACTTTGAGATCGGCCAGCGCGTTGCGCGCAAAAGACTCCTGTGACAGCGCTTTATCGCTGCGATGCGTCACCCAGACGATCTTTTCAAGCGTGACAGTGTCACCCTGAGCAATGGTCAGTGAATGATGTACGCTGAGACGCCGATTTTTGGCGGTGAAACAGCTGTCGCTCTTCGAGGAGAGTTGGCAAAACGCCGAAACAACAACCTCCGACGCCCGGTCCTGCGTTTCATACACCCCCTGCATATAGTGCTGATCAAAGACCCTGACCGAGAGTTCATCCAGATGCTGTCTGCCGCTGTTCGTTTGCGTCGCATCAATGCCGGTTTTCAGCACGGCATGCGTGGCGGCATCAAGAGGCGTGATCGCGAGCTGCATAGCCACTAATGGCAACTGGTCCAGCGACACAAAACGACGACTCTCCAGCCGATAGCGCTTGCCGTCGGGCGAACGCCAGACAACGTTACGATGCAGTTCGCCGTTAGCGAAGGCCAGCTCGCGCTGCCACTCAAGAATTTCCCCAGCCAGGAGGGTGAAATTGACGCCGTCCAGCTCTACATCAATACCGGTGATATCCGGCAGATTGACCAGCTCGGTGGTCTCGTTGCGCCCCGCGCGATGATACAGCCCAGCGAGATACATGCCTCTGGTCTGCTGGGTGTACTCTTCTTCATGCGCAGCGCGAATGCCCATGTAGCCATTGCCGCATGCCATGATGGAGGCGTATTTATTCAGGCTGTGTGGACAAAAGCCCGGATCGGTTAATACAGAGACGTTCAGCATAGTGTTACGCTTTCCCCTGTTTCTGCGGATTCATAAAGTGCGCCAACAAGCTGCTGAATTACCAGTCCCTGTTCTGCATCGGCAATCATCACGGGCTCTCCCAGCACGTGACGTACGAAAGCATCCATGCTGCGCAGATGGCGCTGATCGTCCGCCTCTTCGCGCTGGGTAAGGGTTTCTAAAACACCGGCTTCGTCATTGTAGATGTGCGCCGGGAACAGCGTTGCACCCGCCTTTTCACCGCAGAAAGAGACGTTCATGATTGACTGCTCGCGAATGTTAAGCGCAAAGGAGGTGTCCAGACGCAAAATGCCGCCGTTGCAGAATTCAATCGTGCCAAACAGCGCATCTTCCACGGTAAATTGCGCAGGATCCCACTCGCCAAACTGACCGGTGCTTTTACGGTTTCCCAGCCTCTGGAAGCTGTGCGCAGTCACCCGTTTGACCGCCGGGAAACCCAGGACATACATTGCGGCGTCGAGCATATGAATGCCGATATCAATCAGCGGTCCACCGCCCTGTAGCGATTTGTTGGTAAAAACGCCCCACCCCGGCACACCGCAGCGACGCAGCGCCTGCGCTGAGGTAAAGTAAATTTCACCAAGCGTTCCGTTCATTACCGCATCGCGCAGGAGTTGGGTATCCAGGGCAAAGCGATGGTGAAAATCATAGGCCAGGACTTTTCCTGCCTTGCGCGCCGCGATGCGCATCTCATCAGCCTGCTGCGGCGTCATCGCCGGGGGCTTTTCACACATCACATGGCAACCCGCCTCGAGCGCCGCCATCACGTGTTCAAAATGGAACCGGTTGGGCGAACAGACGCTCACCACATCCGGTTTTACTGCCTGCAACATCTCGTGAGCGTCCTGCCATGCCGATGGAATAGCATAACGTTCCGCGAACGCCTGTGCCTGCTCAAGGCGGCTGTCCATGACAGCCACCATTTGAACATCACTGCGCGTGGCGTAATACGAGGCATGCACTTTGTCCGCGACCTGCCCGGCGCCAATAATGGCGACGCGCAGAGGCGAAGGTGTAGAAGCACTCATCACGCTCGTCATCCTTAGCATTCACGCAAATAAGTGAGAGAGTCCTGATAAGCCTTAGCCGGATCCTCGGCGCGAACACGGCATTCATACACCACGTATCCCTGATAGTTATCGGCACGCAGCTGACCGAACAGGCTGGCGAAATCGAGGCTGCCGCTGCCCGGCTGATAGCGGTGGTTATCTGCAATGTGAACATGACCCAGCAGATCGCGGTTCTGATGCAGCGCGTCCGTCAGCGAGTCTTCTTCAATGTTCATGTGATAGAAATCACCGATGATCTGCACGTGCTTCAGGCCGTTCTCTTCGATATAACGACGCGCGTCTGCCAGGGTGTTGATCATATGATCCTGGTAGCGGTTCAGCGGCTCCAGGTAGACGGTGGTGCCGGTGCGCGCGGCCACCTCATCCAGCCAGCGCAGCGAGGCGCTTATGGCTTTGCGGTCACCGTCCAGGCTGCGTGGAGAGGTCATTGGCGGCAGACGGAAGGTAAACATGCCCCAGGCAGCAGGCACGATAATGCCCTTTCCGCCGACTTCCGCCAGCGCTTCCAGAATGCGTTCGATCTGCTGTAATCCGTTCAGACGGCGTTCTTCGATGAAATCACCGATCCAGCCATCGTACCCGCCACATGCTGTCGTCACCGGCAGGCCCGTGGCTTTGATTGCGGCTTTCACTTCGTCGAGATTTTCCACCAGCAGACGGCCGTCAATTTCGTAGCCATCAAAACCCATCGCTTTGATGTACTCGAATTTTTCCATGATGTTGGTCGGGAAAAAGGCCTGGTTTTGTGTTGCGATCTTCATGATTTGCTGTCCTTAGCTTAAAAAGTGACGCCCATTTTGATACTGAGTTCCGGATGCTGATCGACATACTTCATATAGCTTTCCGGGCTGGTGGTGAAGGTGACGACCGGGTCGATCAGATCTTCACAGTTCAGATAACCGTTCATCAGCAATTCCCAGCAGGTCTCTTCGATACGCTTGCGGCTCCAGCGCGGATAGTCCGGGTTCGGTTCACTGCAGGCGCGGGAGAAGACAATCTTCGCGTTGTTAAAGTGCGCTTCGCGGCCCAGGTTGAAGCCTGCCGCAAACGGTTTGGCGAAGGCCACGTAGGAGATGGTGCCGCCGTAGGCGAGCCCGCGCAGCGCGGACTGCAATGCATCTGCAAAGCCGCTGGTTTCGATGATCACGTCCGCGCCCTGCTTGCCGGTCAGCTTTTTAATTTCCAGACCGACATCGGTACCGATTGGATTCAGGCAGTGGTCCGCGCCGTGACGGCGAGCGATCTCACAGCGGTGTTCAATCGGATCAACGCCGATAACCACTGACGCACCGGCTTTTTTCGCCAGCTGAATCGCAATCTGTCCGATGGCTCCCAGACCGACCACGACAACAAAGTCACCCACACGGACGTTGGCATCTCGCACGCCGCTCATGGCGAACTGCGCCGGATCGTAGCAAACGGCATTCTTCCAGGACGCGCCCTGCGGCATTTTACGCAGCTTATAGTTGTTCACCGCGTTAACGATGACCGTCTCCTGCAGCGGGCCGTAGCAGCAGACGCTGTCGCCGATCTGGTATTCCGTTACGTCAGCACCGCATTCAATAATGTCGCCAACGATCATGTTGCCCAGCTGGAACTTACCGAATTCGATACCGCGTGCAGCGCCCTCTTCACGCGGCGTGAACATCTGCCACTCTGCGTTGAACTCTTCATCAATAAACGGGCTTGCCGCGCGGAAATCCACGACTTCCGTTCCGTGCTTCGGGGCGCCAAAGCGGGCGCGAATTTTCACTTCATGTGCTTCCACAGCACGGTCTTCATACTCCACCAGCGCCGCTACGCGTGGCGCTGTCGCAATTAATTTCTTCATAACTTGCTCCTGATAAAAAATTGGCCGCCTTAGCCCTTGACGCCACCGGCGGTCAAACCACTTTTAATAAAACGTTCAGAGAGTGCGTACATGATGACCACCGGAAGCGCCGTCACCAGCGATGCCGCCATCATGCGACCCCAGATATAATCTGGCGTACTAAAGAGCGTGTTCAGCCCGACCGGCAGGGTAAAGTTGCTGGCACTGGACAGGAAAATGGAGGCAAACAGGTAGTCGTTCCATGCCACCATGAAGCAGTAAACAAACACCGACACGAGACCGGAAATGGCCAGCGGCACGGTAATGCGGAAGATGATTTGCAGGCGGTTCAGACCATCCATCATCGCGGCCTCTTCTATTTCGTCCGGAATGGTGTCGAAATAGCTGCGCAGCATGAATACCGCCGTAGGCAACGTCTGGGTCACCATGGTGATGATCAGCGCCAGTTCAGTGTCGTAAATGCCGAGCGCGGTGATGATTTTGAACAGCGGCACCACCAGCAAAATCCCGGAGAACATATAGACGGTGTAGAAGCTCGCGTTGATCGTCGCGCGTCCTTTAAAACGCAGCTTGGACAAGGCGTAAGCGCCCAGCGTGCCGAGAAACACCGCAATTACCGATGACGTCAGCGACACCACCATGCTGTTGCGGAAATAATCCACGAACGGGAAAATTAGCGGGTTAAAGATGTCAACGTAATGCTGAAGCGTCCACGCCTGCGGCAGAATAGTCGGATTCAGCGATATGGCCTCTTTCGCGCTCTTGAATGACGTCATCAGCATCACGAAGAACGGGAACAGCGTGATAATCAGAAATACCGTCAGCCCCAGATAGAAACCAATACGGCCCAGTATGCGTTTATTTGTTGCCATTGAGGTTTACCCTTTTTCTGGTCAGCAGAATGACGGCGAAGATGATCACAAACAGCACAACAGAAATGGCGGCTGCTTTGCCCAGATCGTTGAATGCAAAGGCAGTTTTATAGAGATACACGCCCAGAATATCGACCTTCGTGGTCAGCAGATAAACATCCGCAAACATGTAGAACATCCAGATGGTTCGCAGCGTCACCACCGTTGCCAGTACAGGCATGATGGCGGGCAACGTGACGATACGGAAACGCTGCCAGGCGTTGGCTCCGTCCATCTCTGCCGCTTCATACAGCGATTTATCAATGGTCTGCAAAATTGCCAGGAATGAGATAAAGGCATACGGGAAGTAGCGCCAGATGGCGAACAGCACCACCAGCACGAAGCTGCTGCCAGGGTTGTCGAACCAGAGCGGCGCCTGGTCATACAGATGCAGCAGATCGACGCCCAGATAGTTCACAATGCCGTAGCCGTTGTTGAACATGTATTTCCAGGCAAATACCAGGGAAATAGAGGGTGTCACGTAGGATAAAATCACCAGCGAACGCGCCGTCTTCCGGAGACGAAACTCACGGTTAAAGAAGATGGCGACGGCAAGCCCCAGCCCGGTGCTGCCGAGCACGACCAGCGCCGTATACCAGAACGTCATCCACAGCGAGTGCCAGAACGCAGCATCCCCCAGAATGCGGATGTAGTTATCCAGGCCAACAAACACCGCATCAATACGCGGGTTAAGCGGCAGACGTAAGAAACTGATTTCAATATTGGAAATCATTGGCCAGGCCACCAGGCCCCCCAGCAAAATCAGGCTGGGGGCCAACAGCAGCATGGCGAAAGGCATATCTGAACGACCAGAAAACAACGTCTTCATAATTTCCTTCCGCAGAGCGCTCCTATCGTTGTGAAATCAGGTCAGTCAGTCGCGTCTGGCTCTTGCTAAGCGTTGCGCTGAGATCTTGTTTACCCACGGTGACGTTATGCACCATGGAGCTGATAATGCCGGACCCTGTCACATCGCCCATGCGCGTGAAGTTTTTGTCGCCGACAGCACCAAACACCTGTACGTTCGGGAATTGGGCGATCAGTTCATAAGGCAGTTGCCCAAACGCTTTAATCACCTCGTTGTTTTTCCAGGTATCCGTTCCTACGACCAGCGTGTTCACCGGCAGCGCCGCGCCCGGCGACATCATGACCCAGTCGGTTGCGTTTTGAGCCTGCTCCATCCACGTCACAAACTTTTCAGCCGCTTGCGTTTCTTCTTCGGTTTGTCCGCTGGTGATCGTCAACGAGGTGACCATGCCATAAACGGCAGAGGACTTTTCTGTCGGGACAACGAAGCCAAGGTTGGCAGGGTTACCATCCTGGAATACCGCTGGCAGGATGTAGGTGGAATAGACGGCCATCGGTGCAGAACCGTTCATGAAGGCATCTTTGATCTCCATGACGTCGTTCGAGCCCGGCATGGTGGTCGCGGCCAGCGCTTTATAGAACACCAGTGCTTTCGCCATTTCAGGGGTGTCAATTTCAACGTTTCCGTTGGCATCAAAAACGTTCGCGCCGCCGGAAAGCGCAAACTGGGAGAACGCCTGCTCGGTCATGACGCTTTCCGCGGTGGGCAGCGCAATACCGTAATGTTTGTTGGCCGGGTCGTTAAGCTTCTGGCTGGCTTTCAGCAGCTGTTCCCAGTTATGCGGTTCCTGAATACCCGCAGCGGCAAGCACATCTTTGTGATACCAGACGCCGGATAGCCAGGCGCTCATCGGCACCCCTGTCCAGGCTGTGCCGTCTTCAGTACGCACAACGCGCAGGATCCCGTCATAGAAGGTCTTTTCGCCTACCGCTTCAATGGCTTCACCGATAGCCTTGCGATCCAGCAGTTGTTCCTTATCCATGACTTTCGCGTAATCATGGCTGACTTCAATCACTTCAGGCAGCGCGCCCGTTCTGGCGAGCGTAATCACTTTGGTGTTGTAGGCATCTTCTTCCACCGGCACCTGCTTCACCGTAATGCCGGGGTTTTCTTTCTCGAATTTTTCGATCAGTTTCGTAATAACCGCCTGGCGCTCCTGCTCTACTGACGAGTGCATGAACTCAATGGTCACAGCAGACGCTTTATCATCTTTACAGCCTGATAACAGGGCGCACGAAACCAGTGCTGATAACAGCACAATTTTGGGCATTTTCATTTTAGGGTCCTTTTTAGTTTTCTTTAATCCACATAACCTGCCATGGATTGAGGGTCAGCTCTTTACCGCTAACAGCTTGTCCTGATAGTAATTCCATACCAGTAAGCGTGTCCCCATAAACGGTATGAACGTTATTACTAAAATTAAACAGGGCTGTAATTCTCTCACCGTTATCAGCCACGCGAACAATTTTAAGAATTTGTTCATCCAGTGATTCAAAAAATGCCTGGGCATCAGGGTGAAACGCACTTTCCCCACGACGAATCGCAATAAACTCGCTTAAACGGGAATAAATTTTATGACGAATGCTATTTTTATTATTAAGTTCGAGATCAACCTGACCGGCATTATATTTCTTGCGGTTTATCGCGCGGTTATAGCCGAGGCGCTCGACCCCTTCATAATCGTTACGGGAGCCAAGAATACTTTGAATATACACGGCAGGTACACCTGGGAAACTTAACAGCACCGCATGCGCCAGAATAAAGCGCGCAATGCGTTCATCATCTGAACTGTTTTGCGCGCTTAACGCGTCAAGATAGGTCACATTAATTTCGTAAGGACTGCGCGTACCGTCAGGATTATTTTTCCAGTTGACCAGCGCCCCTTCCTGCTGAAGTTTCTCAACCAGTGCGAGGATTTCTGATTCCGGCAGAATGCCGCGCAGTGGGTTCAGACCGATACCGTCATGAGACGCCAGGAAATTGAACCAGGTCGTTTTTGTTGAAGGCAGCGCCAGCGATCCCGCCCACTGACAGAGAGCGTTAACATCCTGACTGTGCACAGCATGCAGCACCAGCGGCGGCAAGGAGAACTGGTAGACCATCTGAGCTTCATTTTCACCGTCACCGAAATAAGAGATATTGTCCTTATGCGGAACGTTCGTCTCAGTAATGATCACGGTACCCGGCGCCACGGCCTCGGTAATAGCACGGAAAAGCTGGATAAGGCAGTGAGTCTGTTCCAGATGGATGCAGCTTGTTCCAGGGATCTTCCACATAAATCCGACGGCGTCCAGACGGATATAACGCGCCCCTTCCGCCAGGTAATGGAGCAGCACGTCAACCATTGCAATCAGCACCTGAGGCGAGGCGAAGTTGAGATCGATCTGGTCATCGCTGAAGGTGGTCCAAAGATGACGCACGCTGCCATCATGCAGCGTAAATGGCGTCAGCAACGGTAATGCGCGAGGACGCGTCACCGCAGATAAATCAGTTTCTGGATCGACAGCAATAAAGAAATCTTCGTAGCCAGGTTTCTGCGCAAGATAATTAGCAAACCATTCACTTTTTGCTGACATATGGTTGCAGACGAAATCAAACATTAAGCTGGCAGACTGTTTTAGATCAGCAACGTCTTGCCAGGTCCCGGTTTCAGGCGCAACGTTGTGGTAATCAATAACGGAAAATCCGTCATCAGAGGACCACGGATAAAAAGGTAAAAGGTGGACATGGGAAAACGTGCGAGCAAGCCACTCATTATAAAAGCGGGTAAATACCGGCAACGCTTTCTCCCCTTTCGCGGAGAACTGATCGGCGTAGGTGATCAGAACGACATCTTTTTCATCCCAGCCTGATTTACGCTTTTCTGTAATATCAACAGCAGCTTGTTCAAGCTTTGTTAATAACACTTTAAAATGTGCTTCAGAAAATGATTCACCGTAAATATGATTGATAAGTTTTTTAATTTTTGCGTTCACATTATTTTCCATGGTAGCGGTCCCACGAAGGGCAATCTACTCCCCTGAAAAATATCTGTCAACGAACCGGGAGGCTGAAAAACGCAATTACAAAGCAGCTCTGTGCAGTAATGTGAGCTGCCGCAAAGAAAGTGAGGGAAAGGGATGAAATGTCGTTAGCCCTTCCGGGGAGAGAAAGGGCTAACGCGAGCGTGAATTATCGGGATAAGTAGCGGCGTGACAGCCGCTTTGCCGCTTTTTGCAACAGAGGTTCAAGCGCCACGGCCAGCAACATTCTGACCGGCTTGCGGGCAACAGATTTGATCGCCCAGCCCGCCACACCTGCCGGGCCGTAACGTAACGCCGTCATCAGAACCAGTTTACCTGCGATTTTCAGGCCGGGTTTTACCTTCTGACCGGCCTGTTGCCAGTTTTTCTTCATGTATATTCTCTCTTAAAGCTGACGAAAACGACTTCTCAGCGTAAAGGTATCGGATGTGACATAGCGTTCCATTTCACGTAACCGCTTCTCCCCTTCAGCCAGCAGATCGTCAACCGCATTGAGAAGATCGTTACTGGTAGGCGCGCCTTCCGCAGCCAGTTCGCCTTCCGGCATCGGGTCAAGTACAAACGACAGCACGATGTAGGCCACGAAAGTGATAAACGCCAGGCCGAAAAATATCGACAGCACCGTGACCACACGAACCAGCTTTACCGGAACGTCGAGATAATGGGCCAGCCCGGCGCAAACGCCGCGCACCATGCCCTGCTGTGGAATTCGCCACAATTTTTTGTTCAGATTCAGTCCTGACATTAACGGTCCCTCCAGTTAGGATGTTCTGCATCCAGGATTGCTTCCAGCGCCTGAATGCGATCGCGCATCTTGTTAGCCTGGTCGGTAAGCTGCGCAAGACGTTGTTGTTCGCTCTGGGATAAATCGTTCCCTGAAGAACGGTTGCTGTAGTGCAGCCATAGCCAAATCGGCAAAACAAACAGCACGAAAATCGTCAGGGGAATGGCCAGGAAAAGCGCGCTCATGTGTACTCCTTGTCGTCGGATGCTTAGCGGCACGCTCAGGTGCCGCAACATTATTATTGGTTATCTTGCTTCATTTTGGCTTTCAATGCCGCCAGCTGCTCGCTGATTTCATCGTCCGCTTTCAGATCGGCAAACTGTTGATCCAGCGACTTTTGCTTACCGATGCCGTGGCTCTCTGCTTCCGCTTCCATCTGGTCGATACGACGCTCGAATGACTCAAAACGCGCCATGGCCTCATCCAGCTTGCCACTGTCCAGCTGACGACGCACGTCGCGGGAAGAGCTTGCCGCCTGATGACGCAGGGTCAGCGCCTGCTGACGCGCGCGGGTTTCGCTCAGTTTATTTTCGAGCTCACCAATCTCTTTTTTCATGCGGGTGAGCGTGTCTTCCACCAGCGTGACTTCATGCTCCAGCGTAGCGATCATGTCCGCCAGCTTCTGCTTTTCAATTAACGCTGCGCGAGCAAGATCTTCTTTATCTTTGCGCAGGGCGAGTTCCGCCTTTTCCTGCCATTCATTGAGCTGAGCGGTGGCCTGCTCAATACGGCGCGTTAACTGTTTTTTCTCAGCCAGCGCACGGGCGGAGGTAGAACGCACTTCAACCAGCGTGTCTTCCATCTCCTGAATCATCAGGCGCACCAGCTTCTGCGGATCTTCTGCTTTCTCCAGCAGTGAGTTGATGTTGGCGTTCACGATGTCGGCAAAACGAGAAAAAATACCCATAATCAAATCCTCATAGTTCTGTTATCGGGCTATGCCCTGCTGTACTGACAATACAATTCCTGTGCCAGTTTTTTATCTTATTGATTTTACACGGCGTGATTGATTTTTATTCAGCACAGAACTATGCTGACCTGGTGAATATCGCTAAGGAGTGGTTAATTTCATCATGGCTCAATACAAAGATAACTTACTCGGCGAAGCCAACAGCTTTCTTGAGGTGCTGGAACAGGTTTCTCGCCTTGCGCCGCTCAACAAACCGGTACTCATTATCGGCGAGCGCGGCACGGGTAAGGAACTGATTGCCAACCGTCTGCACTATTTATCCGGACGCTGGGACGGCCCCTTCATTTCTCTAAACTGTGCGGCGCTGAATGAAAACCTGCTCGACACCGAGCTGTTCGGCCACGAGGCGGGCGCGTTTACCGGCGCTCAAAAGCGCCATCCGGGACGTTTTGAGCGCGCCGACGGCGGCACCCTGTTCCTTGATGAACTCGCCACCGCGCCGATGCTGGTGCAGGAAAAGCTGCTACGCGTGATTGAGTATGGTGAACTGGAGCGCGTCGGCGGCAGCCAGCCGCTGCAGGTTAACGTGCGCCTGGTCTGCGCCACCAACGCCAATCTGCCGGAGATGGTTGCGGAGGAGAAATTCCGTGCCGATCTGCTTGACCGCCTGGCCTTTGACGTCGTTCAGCTTCCGCCCCTGCGCGACAGGAGAAGCGACATCATGCTGCTTGCTCAACAATTTGCGATTCAGATGTGCCGCGAGCTCGGTCTCCCTCTTTTCCCCGGCTTCAGCGATCATGCGCGGGAGACGCTTCTGGCCTACCGCTGGCCGGGAAATATCCGCGAACTGAAGAACGTTGTGGAGCGTTCTGTTTACCGCCACGGCAGCAGCGAGACGGAGCTGGACAATATCATTATCGATCCTTTTCAGCGCAATGCGCCGCCGGTTTCCTCCCCGTCATCGTCAGGCGATACTCCCGCGCTGCCCCTTGATTTGCGCCAGTTCCAGCACGAGCAGGAGCAACAGCTGCTGGAGCAAAGCCTGAAGGCGGCGAAATATAACCAGAAACGCGCGGCCGAACTCCTGGGCCTGACCTACCATCAGTTACGGGCATTGCTTAAAAAGCATCAAATGCGCTGACAATATCGGCACTTACCCGCAGACATTTTTACGAAGCAGGCGTAAGTGCGATACACTTTGCAGATCGAACCTAAAAACCTTAAAAATTATGCGTCTGGTTTTATCGTCCTTTTTTGCACTCGGTCTGTTCAGCGGCCTGGCGTTTGCTGCGCCCGGGCAGTCTACGCAGCCTGACATTCGTGACAGCGGCTTCGTCTATTGCGTAAGTGGCCAGGTGGACACCTTCAACCCGCAAAAAGCGGGCAGCGGGCTGATTGTGGATACGCTCGCCGCGCAGCTTTACGACCGTCTGCTTGATGTCGACCCGTACACCTATCGCCTGGTGCCTGAACTTGCGGAAAGCTGGGAAGTCCTGGATAACGGTGCAACCTACCGTTTTCGCCTGCGCGATGATGTCGCGTTTCAGCGTACGCCGTGGTTTACCCCTACGCGCAAGCTGAACGCGGATGACGTGGTCTTCACCTTCCAGCGTATCTTTAACCGTAACCACCCGTGGCATAACGTTAACGGGGATAATTTCCCCTATTTCGACAGCCTGCAGTTTGCCGACACCGTTAAAAGCGTGCGCAAGCTGGACAGCCGGACGGTTGAATTTACGCTGACGCGCCCGGATGCCTCCTTCCTCTGGCACCTGGCGACCCACTATGCGTCCGTTATGTCCGCCGAATACGCGGCGAAGCTGACGAAAAAAGATCGTCAGGAGCTGCTCGACCGCCAGCCGGTGGGTACCGGTCCATTCCAGCTGGCCGAATACCGAGCGGGGCAATATATTCGCCTGCAGCGCCACGAACATTTCTGGCGCGGTACGCCGCTGATGCCGCAGGTGGTGATCGATCTCGGGTCTGGCGGAACGGGACGGCTCTCGAAACTGCTCACCGGGGAATGCGACGTGCTCGCCTGGCCCGCTGCCAGCCAGCTCACCATTCTGCGCGACGATCCGCGTCTGCGTCTGACGTTACGCCCGGGGATGAACATCGCTTATCTGGCCTTTAACACCGATAAGCCGCCGCTGAACAATCCTGCCGTACGTCACGCTCTGGCGCTGGCGATCAACAACCAGCGTCTGATGCAGTCGATTTACTACGGCACGGCGGAAACCGCCGCCTCAATTTTACCGCGCGCCTCGTGGGCCTACGACGGTGAGGCTAAAATTACGGAATACAATCCGGCAAAAGCGCGTGAACAACTGAAAGCGCTGGGCGCGGAAAACCTGACGCTCCAGCTTTGGGTGCCCACCAGCTCCCAGGCGTGGAACCCGAGCCCGCTGAAAACCGCTGAACTGCTGCAGGCGGATATGGCGCAGGTGGGCGTCAAGGTGATCATCGTACCGGTTGAGGGCCGTTTCCAGGAGGCGCGCCTGATGGATATGAATCACGACCTCACCCTGACAGGCTGGGCTACCGACAGTAACGATCCGGATAGCTTCTTCCGGCCGCTGCTGAGCTGTGCTGCGATAAATTCGCAGACCAACTACGCCCACTGGTGTAACCGGGAGTTCGACGCCGTGCTGCAAAAAGCGCTCTCTTCCCAACAGCTGGCCTCGCGCATTGACGCTTACGATGAAGCGCAAAAGATACTCGCTCAGGAACTGCCGGTGCTTCCGCTGGCCTCTTCCCTGCGCCTTCAGGCCTACCGCTATGATATTAAAGGCCTGGTGCTGAGCCCGTTCGGCAACGCCTCGTTCGCCGGCGTATCGCGTGAAAAAGAACAAGAGGTGAAAAAACCATGATTATTTTTACCTTGCGTCGGCTCCTTTTACTGCTGGTGACGCTCTTTTTCCTGAACTTTGTCGGCTTCAGCCTGAGCTATTTCACGCCGCATGCTCCGCTACAGGGCTCATCGCTGTGGGATGCCTGGCTGTTCTGGTTTAACGGTCTGCTGCACTGGGATTTCGGCGTGTCGAGCATCAACGGGCAGCTTATCTCCGAGCAGCTGAAAGAGGTGTTCCCGGCCACGATGGAGCTGTGCATTCTGGCCTTCGGCTTTGCCCTGATGGTAGGTATTCCCGTGGGCATGCTGGCCGGGATCTACCGCAACAAGTGGCAGGATAAGTTTATCAGCGCCCTTGCCCTGCTCGGCTTCTCTATCCCGGTATTCTGGCTGGCGCTGCTGCTGACGCTGTTCTTCTCGCTGACGATGGGTTGGCTACCGGTCTCTGGCCGTTTTGACCTGCTCTATACGGTTAAAACGGTAACGGGTTTTGCCATCATTGACGCCTGGCTGTCCGATTCCGTCTGGCGCCATGAGATGATCGTCAGCGCCCTGCGTCATATGGTACTGCCGGTGCTGACGCTGGCGGTTGCGCCGACAACCGAGGTGATCCGTCTGATGCGCCTGAGCACCATCGAGGTGTTTGAGCAGAACTATGTCAAAGCTGCCGCCACGCGCGGATTGTCGCGCCTGACCATACTGCGCCGCAACGTCCTGCACAACGCTCTGCCGCCGGTAATTCCGCGCCTGGGGCTGCAGTTTTCCACCATGCTTACGCTGGCCATGATCACCGAGATGGTCTTTAGCTGGCCCGGGCTGGGACGCTGGCTGATTAACGCCATCCGTCAGCAGGATTATGCTGCTATCTCAGCGGGTGTGATGGTGATTGGTTCGCTGGTCATTATTGTTAACGTGTTGTCCGATATTTTGGGTGCGATGGCTAACCCATTGAAGCATAAGGAATGGTATGCCTTACGATAACGTTTACAGTGAAAAGCGCACGCCCGGTGCGCTGCGTACCGTGTGGCGTAAGTTCTATGGTGACACCACGGCAATGATCGGCCTTTATGGCTGCGCCGGTCTGGTATTGCTTTGCCTCTTTGGTTCGTGGTTTGCGCCTTATGGCATTGATCAGCAGTTCCTTGGCTATCAGCTGCTACCGCCTTCCTGGTCACGCTACGGCGAAGTCTCATTCTTCCTCGGCACTGACGATCTCGGACGCGACGTATTGAGCCGTCTGTTAAGCGGGGCAGCCCCGACGGTGGGCGGCGCGTTTGTCGTGACGCTCGCGGCGACGCTCTGTGGACTGGCGCTCGGTATTTTCGCGGGCTCCACGCATGGCCTGCGCTCGGCGGTGCTGAACCACATTCTGGACACGCTGCTGTCGATTCCGTCTCTGCTGCTTGCAATCATTGTGGTTGCCTTTGCCGGTCCGCATCTGTCGCATGCCATGTTCGCCGTCTGGCTGGCTATCCTCCCCCGCATCGTGCGCTCGGTTTACAGCATGGTGCATGACGAGCTGGAAAAAGAGTATGTCGTTGCGGCCCGTCTGGACGGCGCGACGACCTTCAATATTTTGTGGTTTGCCGTTCTGCCAAACATCGCCGCCGGGCTGGTCACCGAGATCACCCGTGCGCTGTCGATGGCGATCCTGGACATCGCTGCGCTCGGGTTCCTCGACCTCGGTGCGCAGCTGCCGTCCCCTGAATGGGGTGCGATGCTCGGTGACGCGCTGGAATTGATCTACGTGGCGCCGTGGACGGTTATGCTGCCGGGGGCGGCGATTATGGTAAGCGTGTTGCTGATCAACCTGCTGGGCGATGGTATTCGCCGTGCAATTAACGCGGGGGTGCAATAATGCCGCTTCTTGATATTCGCAACCTCACCATTGAATTCAAAACCGGTGAAGGCTGGGTTAAAGCCGTCGATCGCATCAGCATTACTCTCGCCGAGGGCGAGATTCGCGGGCTGGTGGGTGAATCTGGTTCGGGAAAAAGCCTGATCGCCAAAGCGATCTGCGGCGTGGCGAAAGACAACTGGCGCGTGACCGCCGACCGCATGCGGTTCGACGATATAGACCTGCTGCGCCTCTCTCCGCGCGAGCGTCGCAAGCTGGTTGGCCATAACGTCTCGATGATTTTCCAGGAGCCACAGTCCTGCCTCGATCCGTCCGAGCGCGTAGGCAAACAGCTGATGCAGAACATTCCCGGCTGGACCTATAAAGGCCGCTGGTGGCAGCGTTTCGGCTGGCGCAAGCGCCGCGCCATTGAGCTATTACACCGCGTCGGGATCAAAGACCATAAAGACGCGATGCGCAGCTTCCCGTATGAGCTGACCGACGGTGAATGCCAGAAGGTGATGATTGCCATCGCCCTGGCTAATCAGCCGCGTTTGCTGATTGCGGATGAACCCACCAACGCGATGGAGCCGACCACCCAGGCACAAATTTTCCGCCTGCTGTCGCGCCTGAACCAGAACAATAACACCACCATTTTGCTGATCAGCCATGACCTGCAAATGCTCAGCAAATGGGCGGATAAAATTGACGTAATGTACTGCGGGCAAACGGTCGAAACTGCCCCGAGTGAGGAGCTGATCGCCGCGCCGCACCATCCATATACGCAGGCGCTTATCCGCGCCATTCCTGATTTTGGCAGCGCCATGCCGCACAAGAGCCGTCTGAATACCCTGCCCGGAGCGATTCCGCTGCTGGAATCGTTGCCGATAGGCTGTCGTCTGGGGCCGCGTTGTCCGTATGCTCAGCGTAAATGTATCGAGACGCCGCGCCTGACCGGCGCCAAAAATCATCTTTACGCCTGTCATTTCCCGCTGAACATGGAGAGAGAGTGAAATGGTCGAAACCTTGCTGGAAGTCCGCAATCTGAGTAAGACCTTTCGCTATCGCACGGGGCTGTTTCATCGTCAGACTGTCGAAGCGGTTAAGCCGCTGAGTTTTACCCTGCGTGAAAAACAGACGCTGGCGATCATCGGCGAAAACGGCTCCGGCAAATCCACGCTGGCGAAAATGCTTGCCGGCATGGTCGAGCCCACTGCTGGAGAAGTGTTGATTGACGATCATCCTCTGCAGTTTGGCGATTACTCTTTCCGCAGCCAGCGCATCCGCATGATCTTCCAGGATCCGTCTACCTCGCTTAATCCACGCCAGCGCATTTCGCAGATCCTTGATTTCCCTCTGCGTCTGAATACCGAACTGGAGCCAGAGGCGCGCCGCAAGCGTATCTTCGAAACACTGCGTATGGTTGGGCTGTTACCGGATCACGAAAGCTACTACCCGCATATGCTGGCTCCCGGTCAGAAACAGCGTCTGGGTCTGGCCCGCGCGTTGATTCTGCGCCCGAAAGTGATCGTTGCAGACGAAGCGCTTGCCTCGCTGGATATGTCGATGCGTTCGCAGCTGATTAACCTGATGCTCGAATTACAGGAAAAGCAGGGTATCTCCTACATCTACGTCACCCAGCATCTGGGGATGATGAAGCACATCAGCGATCAGGTGATGGTCATGCACCAGGGGGAAGTCGTCGAGCGCGGCAGCACGGCGGATGTGATGGCCTCCCCGCTTCATGAGCTGACGAAAAGGCTGATTGCCGGGCATTTCGGTGAAGCATTGACCGCCGATGCGTGGAGAAAAGACCGTTAAGCGCGGCGGTAAACACGGATTGCTCCGCTCAAATAAGGATTAAATAGCCTGCGTGCGCTATTTAATCCTTTTATTTTTTGTCTCCATCCCTGCTCCATATTTTAAGCAATATCCAGCAATAGTTCTTCTCCAGAATACCGGAACATTACGGAGGAGAAGAAATGAACACCACCACATATGTTCTAAAATATACGGAGTATCTCATCAGAAAATGCCGTTCATATTTCATGACGGACCTCAATTTTCACACTGCAAAACTCAAAAAGACATCAGGCATAACCCCTGACATTAAATCACCCACTACGTTGAGTGAAAAAATATGTCATCGCCTGGTCTATGACCATAATAATCTCTACACAATGCTTGCCGATAAACTCGCCGTCCGCGAATACGTTGCGTCCAGAACAACGCGAGTAAAAGCGGTGCCTTTGATTGGTGTATACCGCAGGTTTTCGCATATCGATTTTTCAACACTGCCCGATCAATTCGTCCTTAAGTGCAATCATGACAGTGGAAGCACAATAATCTGTACAAACAAAAACCAGTTCAATTACCGACAGGCCCGTAAAAAGCTCACTCTCGCATTAAAGAAGAATTTGTATTACACCACGCGCGAGTGGCAGTACAAAAATATTATACCCGTTATACTGTGTGAGCCCTATGTCGATCTTTTCAATAATGCGGACAGGAACAGCACGCCGGAAATGCTGAGAATTCACTGTTTTCACGGGGTCGCACACTATGTTGAGGCCGATTTTACGGATGACCTCGGCAGAGAGTTTATCAACGTTTACGACCGACACTGGAATTTACAGCCCTTCCAGATGGAATATCCTAATACGCCGGTTGCGCCCGGCGAGCCGAAATTGTTCCGTGAGGCTCTGCTGGCCGCTCAGGAGCTGGCGAAGGGTCTTGACTACTGCCGCGTTGACCTCATGTTGAAAAGCGATGAAATTTACTTCAGTGAAATAACCTTAAGCCCAAAACGGGGCAAACTGCGAATTACCCCTCTGGAATGGGATACAAAGTTAGGCGATATATGGCAGTTGCCGCTATCGGCGGGCAGGCCGGGCTGACCTGCCGCCAGGACTCAGGCATCGGGCCAGGTCAGTTTGAACAGGGAGTGGTTTTGCTTCGATAAGGTATACGTTACATCGCCACCATGAGCCAGCATGATGGCTTTTACCACCGATAACCCTAAACCACATCCTTCGGGATTAACATCTCTGGCACCTTTATCCCGCTGGAAAGGTTGAAATAAGAAATCATGAAATTCCCTGGGGATGCCCGGCCCGCCATCCTCAATAAGGATATAATTGCCTTTATCAGAGACGCCATTTTTTACGATGAGTTTTCGCGAAGTTGAATAATGTAATGCGTTGTCAAACAGAACGGCCAGACACTGATTGATGCGCAACGGATCGAACACGCATCGCTGTTCCCTCAACTCTGTTTTAATCACAAACTGATTGTGCTTGAACTCGGGCATGAAAGTATCAAGCGCATCCTGGATTGTGCCTTTGAGGTCCGTTCTGGATTTATACAGCGTATAACCCGCCCCGCCGTCAGAGCTGATCACCCGAAGATCTTCAATCAAACGGGTTAACCCCTCAGTCTGCTTGAGAAGATTATTAAAAAGCAGCGGATCCGGCTCAAAAACGCCGTCAACCAGCCCCTGAAGCCGCCCGCGTAAAATCGTGACCGGGGTTCTCAGCTCATGGGCAATGGCGGCGTTCCAGGATTTCCTCTGAATATCCAGCGTCTGGAGTTTTTCCGCCATTTCATTGAAATCCGTGACCAGATGATTGACCTCTCCCAGACGGGAGCTGGCGCAATAAGCACGGGCATCCAGCTGGCCCTGAGAAATTTTTCTCAGGCTGGACGCTACCGCGTTCAACGGGGTGAGTATTCGTGAAGAAAGTTTTATCGTTAAAAATATCGCGATTAACAGACTGATTGTTGTCGCAGTCCCGATCCATACCCAGTCCCACATCGTCATTTGCTCGTCATCGCCCTCAACGGCACCGCCGGGTAGGTGATCGAGAATAAAAGAGTAAAAAAACCAGGAACCCAGTACCGCAATGGCAATGATCATAAACGTCAGCAGCAGCATATACGTTAAGATCTGCCGACTCAGGACAGAATCTCTGTTCATTTTTTCTCCCCGAGCCGATAGCCCATCCCCCTGATGCTCTCAGGAACGCCATAAAGGCCTGCAAGCTCCAGCTTTTTACGCAGCTTGCTCATATGGCTGTCTACCGTTCTGTCGAGCGTATCGCCTTCCGGCAGACACGCGTTAAGTAACTCTTCCCGGGAACAGACCTTTCGCGGGTATCTCACCAGGTAAGTAAGAAGTTTGAATTCCGTCGTCGTTAATACCGGGGAGACTACCTCTTCGCCCACGGTGACCTCAACGTAGAAATCGTCCGGGTAGACCGTAATAAAAGGCGTCCTGAGAGGCACGGCACCCGCCTGCTGAAGAGCGGGTCTGGTTCTGCGCAGCACGGCTTCAACTCGCGCGACCACTTCGGAAGGGTTGAAAGGTTTGATGACGTAATCATCCGCGCCAAGCCTCAGCCCCATCAGCTTATCCACGTCCTGATCGAGTGCGGACACCATAATGACGGGCACAGAACTTTCCTGACGGAGCGTCGTGAGTACGCTCCAGCCATCGCATACGGGCAGATGGATATCCAGCAATATAAGATCCGGTTTATGGAGCCGATTAAGCGCTATCGCCTGCTCGCCCTGCCGGGCTCTCAGCGTTTTCATCCCAGAACGCTCTAAGTAACTCATCAGTATATCGGCAATTTCGTTTTCATCTTCAACAACAAGGATTAGAGTATTTTTGTTCATTTTATCTCCGCGGGTGAAATCCCTTTGAGCACGCTATCAGATATCTTTAGCACAATAAGACACAGGCTCCGGGAAAAAGTGCCGTGGCCGCGAAAATTTCCTGGATTAATTTAAGTTCCCGGCAATTTCTCCATACAGCCTACACATTCAGTCAATAAAGACTCGACAATGTCAGTCCACAATAGTTATTCGGAGTTAAACCATCTTTCGTTTAACGTGGTAAATACCCCTGTCGCTTAAAGGCTTTCTGAATTTGGCTGAGATAATGAACATGGAACTTTCGAAATACTTCTCTCCTAAAAAAATCGGCATATTTTCTCTCTTCCTGCTGCTATCGTGGGGATTACTTTATACCTGGCTGGTATTGATGCATAAAATGGATGAGAAAGTCGCCGCAACGCTACTCTCTTCCCCCATTATCTATGGCTGCATCGCCTTGTCGGTTGTCTCTCTGATAATACAAAACAAAGCAGGCGCGTTCACTGAATTACTTCTCATCGCCTTCTGGCTGATGGTGATTTTTGTTTATCTCATTATTACGTTCACTGTGCTGCTGAACGCTACGCCAGATTTTAACGATTTGGTGTTTTACTATGAGTGTTATTTAATTCTCTTTTTTGGCGGTTCACCGTTGTACCTCATCGTGAGAATGATTTAAACAACCGCGTTGTTTCGCTCCACACTCTCTCCATAAACCGCCCATGTCCGCTAAACAGGCGAGTTGTAGACTCTCCATCACACCATCTTGAACAAAATAACTCACTGAAATAGTCACGTATCTGGAAGTTAAATTAATGCCTCATTTCTTTATTGAACGTCCCATTTTCGCCTGGGTCGTGGCGCTTTTTATCGTCCTGGCGGGTGTATTGTCTATCCCCCGGCTGCCGGTTGCGCAGTATCCGGCGGTGGCACCGCCTGGGATTATTATTTCTGTCACCTACCCGGGCGCCAGCCCCGATATTATGAATACGTCGGTGGTGTCGTTACTTGAGCGCGAAATATCTGGCGTCGATAATTTGCTTTACTTCGAATCATCCAGTGACACAACCGGTTCTGCGTCTATTACCGTGACGTTTAAGCCCGGCACGGACATCAAGCTGGCGCAGATGGACCTTCAGAACCAGATTAAAATTGTGGAGCCGCGTTTGCCACAGGCGGTCAGGCAAAATGGCATCAACGTCGAGGCGGCCAATTCCGGTTTTTTAATGATGGTGGGGCTGAAGTCCGCAACCGGTAAATTTGAGGAAGCCGATTTAAGCGATTACTTTGCCCGGCATATCAGCGACGAGCTGCGCCGCGTACCTGGAGTAGGGAAAATTCAGCTGTTTGGTGGCGAAAAAGCGCTGCGCATCTGGCTGGACCCGATGAAGCTTCATAGCTACGGACTTTCGGTGAGCGATGTGCTTACCGCCGTTGGCCAGCAAAATGCCCTGGTTTCGCCCGGCAAAACGGGAGATGAACCGGCATCTGAAGGGCAAGGCGTAACGTATCCGATCACCGTGAAGGGGCAACTCACTTCCGTAGAGGCTTTCAGTAATATAACTCTGAAATCAGAGGCGTCCGGCGCAAGGCTGAAGCTGTCCGACGTCGCGCGCATTGAGTCCGGCCTGCAAAGCTACGCTTTCGGTATCCGCGAAAATGGGGTTCCCGCAACGGCTGCGGCGGTCCAGCTATCGCCTGGCGCCAATGCGATGAGCACGGCTGCAGACGTACGCGCACGCATCGACGAACTTTCTCAGGTGTTGCCGGAAGGAATGACGTTTACGGTTCCCTTCGATACCGCGCCTTTTGTGAAGATCTCCATCATGAAGGTGGTGCAGACATTTGTGGAAGCGATGGTTCTGGTCTTCCTCGTAATGCTGCTGTTTCTGCATAAGATACGCTGTACGCTTATCCCGGCGATTGTTGCCCCCGTCGCACTGCTTGGCACCTTCACGGTGATGCTATTGAGTGGATACTCCATCAATATTCTGACCATGTTCGGCATGGTTCTGGCGATCGGGATTATCGTAGATGACGCTATTGTGGTCGTGGAGAACGTCGAGCGCCTGATGGAAGAAAAACAACTCTCTCCGCGCGACGCGACCCGGGAGGCCATGAAAGAAATCACGCCGGCAATTATCGGGATCACGCTGGTGCTTACCGCCGTCTTTATTCCCATGGGTTTCGCCGAAGGATCCGTCGGGATTATTTATCGACAATTTTGTATTTCCATGGCGGTCTCCATACTGTTGTCGGCATTTCTTGCCCTCACGCTTACCCCCGCGCTATGCGCGACGCTGCTTAAGCCTCACAGCGCAGCAAAGCACGTAGGTGGCAGGTTCGCAGCAGGGTTTAACGCCCGCTTTCGTACCCTCACGACGTGGTACGAATCCGGGCTGGGCGCGGTGCTGAGACGTACCGGGCGAATGCTGCTGTTGTATGTTGCGCTATGTGCTGCCCTATGTTTGGGGCTTTCTTCGCTGCCCTCGTCCTTTCTTCCGGATGAAGATCAGGGCTATTTTATGTCCTCAATTCAGCTGCCTTCCGATGCCACAATGCAGCGCACCCTGAGAGTGGTTAAAAAATTTGAAGAGGAAATTGCGGCCCGGCCGGATATTGAAAGCAACATTATGATTCTGGGATTTGGGTTTTCAGGCTCGGGACCGAATTCGGCCATGGCCTTCACCACGCTGAAGGACTGGAAAGATCGGCAGGGTACGACCGCACAGAATGAAGCCGACCATATACAGGCCAGCATGGCTAACGTCTCTGATGCCGTCACGATGAGCCTTCTCCCGCCGGCCATTTCGGATATGGGCACCTCCTCGGGCTTCACCTGGTACGTGCAGGACAGAGCGGGACTGGGCTACGAGGCGTTAAAGAGAGCGGCCGATGCGCTGGTTGTGAAAGCTAATCAACGTCCTGAACTGAGTGACGTGTATATAGACGGTCTGCCGGAAGGAACAAGCCTGGCCCTTCAGATTGACCGGGAAAAAGCGGAAGCGCTGGGCGTTTCATTTGATGAAATCAATCAGACGCTCTCGGTCACCATGGGGTCGAACTACGTTAATGACTACACGAACAAGGGCCGTGTTCAGCAGGTCATTATTCAGGCCGACGCCCCTTACCGCATGCAGCCTGAGCAGATCCTGAAATTATCGGTAAAAAACCGTATGGGGCAGATGGTGCCAGTATCTACGTTTGCGACGCTTTCCTGGAACGTTGCGCCGCAGCAGTTGACGCGTTATCAGGGATATTCTGCTATCCGCATTACCGGCAGTGCGGCCCCAGGCAAATCCAGCGGCACTGCAATGAAGGCCATGGAGACGTTGTCACGGGATTTACCGCAGGGGATGGCCGGCGAGTGGGCCGGGAGCTCATTGCAGGAGAGAAATTCCGAATCTCAGCTCCCGGGTCTGATCGTTCTGTCGATACTGGTCGTGTTCATGGTGCTCGCCGCCCTGTATGAGAGCTGGTCAATTCCCTTTGCGGTCATGCTGGTCGTTCCCCTGGGGCTTATCGGTGCGGTAGTTGCCGTCTCCGTTGCGGGCATGACGAATGATGTTTTCTTTAAGGTCGGTCTTATCACCCTGATAGGCCTGTCCGCCAAGAACGCTATTCTGATTGTCGAGTTTGCAAGGCAGCTCCACCGGGAAGGACAACCCCTGCTGGCGGCTACGATACAGGCCGCAAGCCAGCGTCTGCGCCCTATTCTGATGACATCGTTAGCCTTTACGTTAGGCGTGGTGCCATTGATGCTGGCGCGTGGCGCGAGTGACAGCACGCAGCACGCTATCGGCACCGGGGTGTTTGGCGGCATGATCAGCGGCACGCTTCTCGCGATCTTTTTCGTCCCGGTATTCTTTATTGTCGTTGCGCGTTTCGTCGAAAACGCCAGGAAAGTGTGAATACCGCTGACGAATCGCGGAACCTTGCTGGTTGGATGAGGCGAAGCTGCTGCCGGGTGATATACTGGACGAATGCTGAAATTTTGAGCCCCCGCCAGCCCGCGCCTCACCTTTTGGGGCATTCCTCTTCGGAGATCGACGAGAAATATCGTGACACAAGGGGCCGTGAGTGGGCTATAATTTCGAGCTAATTTCGAATGATTTTGAAATACTGCCTGTAACGCTATGAATTACAAGGCAAAATAAGCAATGAATATAAGGATTAAAGCTATGGGTTTTCTTTCCGGTAAGCGCATTCTGGTGACTGGCGTTGCCAGCAAACTGTCCATCGCATACGGCATCGCACAGGCAATGCATCGCGAAGGCGCTGAGCTGGCGTTCACCTACCAGAACGACAAGCTGAAAGGCCGTGTTGAAGAGTTTGCCGCGCAGCTGGGTTCCAGCATTGTTCTGGAATGTGACGTTGCACAAGACGAAAGCATCGACGGCATGTTTGCTGAACTGGCAAAAGCATGGCCGAAATTCGACGGTTTCGTTCACTCCATCGGCTTCGCTCCTGGCGACCAGCTGGACGGCGACTACGTGAACGCGGTAACCCGTGATGGCTTTAAAATCGCGCACGACATCAGCTCCTACAGCTTCGTTGCAATGGCGAAATCTTGCCGCGCAATGCTGAACCCGGGCGCAGCGCTGCTGACCCTGTCCTACCTGGGCGCAGAGCGTGCTATCCCTAACTACAACGTTATGGGCCTGGCGAAAGCATCTCTGGAAGCCAACGTCCGCTACATGGCGAACGCAATGGGTCCAGAAGGCGTGCGCGTTAACGCCATCTCTGCTGGCCCTATCCGCACCCTGGCGGCGTCCGGCATCAAAGATTTCCGTAAAATGCTGGCACACTGCGAAGCTGTTACCCCGATTCGTCGTACCGTTACCATTGAAGATGTGGGTAACTCTGCTGCATTCCTGTGCTCTGACCTTTCCGCAGGTATCTCCGGCGAAGTGGTTCACGTTGACGGCGGCTTCAACATCGCTGCAATGAACGAGCTGGAAATTAAATAAGCTGTGGCTCTCTTCCCGCACGGGAAGAGAGCTTTCCCCCTCCGCACTCCCCTTCGTTATTCCGTTCTGCTATTTGTTATCACCTAACAATATTTTTCCCTTTATCTGCCTTACGCCAGGATATTGATCGCCATTTTGAGATCAAGGAACGCCCATGGAACAACGCCGTTTTTCCGGCAAAGGCCACTGGTATCACGAAACCCAGTCTAACCACGCGCAGCCGGATGTGCTGCCCCTGGTGCCCGAAGCCGCTAACGTCGACGATCGTTTTTTGCTCGATTTAGCCCTGCCAGATGAGATTGTCGCCGCCTGTACCGGCTGGCTCGCTCCTGCCAGATCCTTATGTCACCAGCTGTTCCCGCTCTCACTTCCCGTAAACCGCCTGCGAACGCTTAGCGCCTACGATCGGTTAAGTACCGCGCTGACGGTGGCGCAGGCCTGCGGCGTTCAGCGGCTGTGCAACCACTACGCCGCCCTCCTCGCCCCGCTGCCGGGCCCTGACTCCTCCCGCGAAAGTAACCGACGGCTGGCGCAAATCACGCAGTACGCCCGCCAGCTCGCCAGCTCACCTGACGTCATTGATGATAAGGCGCGAAACCAGCTTGATGAGGTAGGTCTGTCTATCTATGACGTTGTGGTAATTAACCAGATAATCGGCTTTATCGGTTTTCAGGCGCGCGTGGTCGCCGTCTTTCAGGCGCTGCTCGGCCATCCCGTCCGCTGGCTGCCGGGCCATCATATTCAGCCGCACACCCTGCCAACGTCCTCCGACGCGTGGATCTCGCTTCTGCCCGTGGTCGAGCTTCGCTATGCCAGTGCGCATCAGCTTGAGTCCCTCTCCCGCTGGCAGGCAGAGCCCACGCTTGAGGCGCTGACGCCGGTCCTGTGCCATGAACCGACCTTGCTCGATCTGATGGGGGAGATCCTGATAAACAGCCGGGAAACGGTTTCGCTGCCTCCTCCGGCGCTTTCGGCAGCAGCCGAATTGCTGACACGCTCGCCGGACCGCTTCAGCGCCGCACAATTTACCCCGCTCACGGAAGAAGGACTTACTGCCGTTCAGGCGATCAACCTGCTCAGCCAATGCGCGCTGGAGGGCTGGATCAATCGACTAAAAGTCGCGTCCGGCAAAGCGGAATAACCACACTCTTTCCCCAAAGAGCGCTTGCTGTAGCAGTGAGAATCGCGTAAAACTGTCAGCCGCTCAATGGCTACGAAAATAGAACATTATGTTTCAGGACAACCCGCTGCTAGCGCAGCTTAAACAGCAACTGCATTCCCAGACGCCGCGTGCAGAAGGGGTCGTGAAAGCCACGGAAAAGGGCTTTGGCTTCCTTGAAGTTGACGCGCAGAAAAGCTACTTCATTCCGCCACCGCAGATGAAGAAAGTGATGCATGGCGATCGCGTCATGGCCGTCATCCATACCGAGAAGGAACGTGAATCCGCCGAGCCGGAAGAACTGATCGAGCCGTTCCTGACCCGCTTTGTGGGCAAAGTGCAGAGAAAGGACGATCGTCTTTCTGTCGTGCCGGATCACCCCCTGCTGAAAGATGCCATTCCCTGCCGCGCCGCCCGCGGCGTTGAGCATGATTTTAAAGAAGGTGACTGGGCCGTGGCAGAAATGCGCCGTCATCCTCTGAAAGGCGACCGCGGTTTCTATGCTGAACTGACCCAGTTCATCACCTTTGGCGACGACCATTTCGTCCCGTGGTGGGTCACGCTGGCGCGCCATAATCTTGAAAAAGAAGCGCCGAACGGCGTGGCAACTGAGATGCAGGATGAAGGCCTGGCGCGCCGCGATCTTACCGCGCTGGAGTTTGTCACCATCGACAGCGCCAGCACAGAAGATATGGACGATGCGCTCTACGCTGAAGAGAGCGCTGATGGCAAACTGCATTTGACCGTCGCCATTGCCGATCCAACCGCCTGGATTGTGGAAGGCAGCATGCTGGACGAAACGGCGAAAATCCGCGCGTTCACCAACTACCTGCCGGGCTTTAACATCCCGATGCTGCCGCGCGAACTGTCTGACGACCTCTGCTCGCTGCGCCCAAATGAGGTGCGCCCGGTTCTCGCCTGCCGCATGACCATTGCCGCAGATGGCACGATTGAAGACGATACCGAATTCTTTGCCGCCACCATCGAATCCAAAGCCAAGCTGGCCTATGACAATGTCTCCGACTGGCTGGAAAACACCGGCAGCTGGAAACCTGAATCCGATGCTATCGCAGCACAGATTCGTCTGCTGCACCGCATCTGCCTGAACCGCGGCGAGTGGCGTAAGACTCACGCCCTGGTCTTCAAGGATCGTCCGGATTATCGTTTTGTTCTCGGTGAAAAAGGCGAAGTGCTGGATATCGTGGCTGAGCCGCGGCGCATTGCTAACCGCATCGTCGAAGAAGCGATGATTGCCGCCAACATCTGTGCCGCGCGCGTGCTGCGCGACAGGCTGGGCTTCGGTATTTACAACGTTCATACTGGATTCGATCCTGCCAATACCGAAGCGCTCGCGGCCCTGCTGAAGAATCACGATGTGCATGTTGATCCGGAAGAAGTGCTGACACTGCCGGGCTTCTGCAAGCTTCGCCGCGAGCTGGACGCTCAGCCGTCCGGTTTCCTGGATAGCCGTATTCGCCGCTTCCAGTCCTTCGCGGAAATCAGCACCGAGCCAGGCCCGCACTTTGGCCTCGGTCTGGAAGCCTACGCCACCTGGACCTCCCCGATCCGTAAGTATGGCGATATGGTTAACCACCGCCTGCTGAAAGCAATTATCAAGGGCGAAACCATTGCCCGTCCACAGGACGACACGACCCTACAGATGGCCGAGCGTCGCCGTCTGAACCGCATGGCGGAACGTGACGTTGGAGACTGGCTATACGCGCGCTTCCTGCAGGATAAAGCCGGTACCGATACCCGCTTCGCGGCAGAAATTATTGATATCAGCCGCGGGGGAATGCGCGTACGTCTGGTGGATAACGGTGCGGTCGCCTTTATCCCTGCCCCGTTCCTGCACGCCGTTCGTGACGAACTGGTCTGCAGTCAGGAAAGCGGCACCGTGCAAATTAAAGGCGAGACGGTTTACAAAGTCACTGACGTGATTGATGTAACTATCGCTGAAGTTCGCATGGAAACCCGCAGTATTATTGCGCGCCCTGTCGCCTGATAACCTGCTCAATTGTCGGTCATTTCCGTTCAGAAAGGCCGACAATTTTCTCCCTGTCTTTCCCCTCGCAAAAGCATCATTTTTCTTACTTTTTCGGCCCCAGCCCGCCCAAACCAGCCATAATTATCTACAGTTAAAGAGTGCTGCCCTGTTCGGGCACGTGGATTTTATACGCTCAGCATTTTTATATGCCTGATGCGTTTTATTATAAAAAAGTTCAGAAAAACAATACTTTCACTGCGGCTTTGCCGCTATTTTCAACGGAAAAGTCGACGACTAATGAATAATTTGTTCGCTAATGCGTCGCGGCGGGAGAAATCATGATCGACGAACTTGAGCAAAATTTGCTGTTTCGTTACATGGGTACTCACAGCCCGTGGTGGCGATTGTCGGCTGACAGCAACGCTCTGCACCTTGCCGCCAGCGAAAATGCTGACGTGACTCAGGAGATCGTACTGGATGATGAACAGGCCGCACAGATCCGTCAGCTAACGGTAATGACCACCAGCATTTCCCTGAACCTCTCTCTTTACGGCGAGCAAGTTCCCGTCCATCTTGTCGGACGCAAAATCACCCGAAACGAGTGGGCCGGAACGGCTTCCGCCTGGAACGATACGCCCTCCGTGGCACGCGATCTGGCTCAGGGACTCTCCTTTGCGGAACAGGTTGTTTCTGAAGCGAATTCCGTCATTGTCATTCTCGATCAAAACGGCAATATTCAGCGCTTTAACCGCCTGAGCGAAGAGTATACCGGTCTGAAAGAACATGAAGTCATTGGTCAAAACGTGTTTGAACTGTTCATGAGCCGCAGCGAAGCGGCAGCCTCGAAGCGCAACATTGCGGGTTTCTTTCGCAACGGCAGCTCCTACGAAGTCGAACGCTGGATTAAAACGCGAAAAGGGCAACGCTTGTTTCTGTTCAGAAATAAATTCGTTCACAGCGGCAGCGGTAAAAATGAAATTTTCCTTATCTGCTCCGGGACCGACATTACCGAAGAACGACGGGCACAGGAGCGCCTGCGCGTGCTGGCCAATACCGATACCATCACCGGCCTGCCCAACCGCAATGCGATCCATGAGCTGATTTCAGACGCCATCAATAGCCGCGGCGACACGCAGGTTGGCGTGGTGTACCTCGACCTCGATAACTTCAAAAAGGTTAACGATGCCTACGGGCATATGTTCGGCGATCAGCTCCTGCAGGCGGTTGCACTTGCCCTTCTGAGTTGTCTGGATGAGGGGCAGGTTTTAGCGCGGCTCGGCGGCGATGAGTTTATCGTTATGGCCACCAATACCTCTCAGGGCTCGCTGGAAGCGATGGCGTCGCGTATTCTGACACGCCTGCGCCAGCCGTTCAGAATCGGTCTCATTGAGGTTTACACCGGTTGCTCCCTGGGGATCGCCCTCGCGCCGCAGCATGGGAACGATCGGGAAAGCGTGATTCGCAATGCCGACATCGCCATGTACACCGCCAAGGAGAATGGCCGTGGCAAATTCTGCGTCTTCTCCCCCGAGATGAACCAGCGCGTGTTTGAGTACCTGTGGCTGGACACCAACCTGCGTAAAGCGCTGGATAACGATCAGCTCCTGATCCACTACCAGCCGAAAATGACCTGGCGCGGCGAAGTCCGAAGCCTTGAAGCGCTGGTCCGCTGGCAGTCGCCCGAGCGCGGGCTGATCCCCCCTCTGGAATTTATCTCTTATGCCGAGGAGTCCGGTTTGATTGTGCCGCTGGGTCGCTGGGTGATGCTTGATGTGGTTCGCCAGGTGGCAAAATGGCGTGACAAGGGAATTAACCTGCGCGTGGCCGTGAACGTCTCTGCACGTCAGCTGGCCGACCAGACGATTTTCAGCGAGCTAAAGCAGGCGCTTAAGGATCTGCATTTTGAGTACTGCCCTATCGACGTTGAATTAACCGAAAGCTGTCTTATCGAAAACGAAGAGCTGGCGCTCTCGGTGATCCAGCAATTCAGTCGGCTCGGGGCACAAATTCATCTGGACGATTTCGGTACCGGCTACTCTTCCCTTTCCCAGCTGGCGCGTTTTCCTATTGATGCCATTAAACTCGATCAGGCTTTTGTCAGAGATATTCATAAGCACTCTGTCTCCCAGTCTCTGGTACGCGCCATTGTCGCAGTGGCGCAGGCGTTAAACCTGCAGGTGATTGCCGAAGGGGTGGAGAACGCAAAAGAAGATGCCTTTCTGACCAAAAACGGCGTCAACGAACGGCAGGGTTTTCTTTTCGCTAAGCCGATGCCCGCTGCCGCATTCGAGCGCTGGCTAAAACGATATCAAGCACGACAACAACGTTAACGTCATACAGAGGTTCACTTTCGTATAGGTAATTTCGTTATGGCGTTTTTTCCCTTCTCTTTTGAACCTATTTTCTGCATCATTGAAATTATTAACTTTTCGCTCCTGGGGAGAGATGATGTCTACTATTGATCCACAAGCTGTAGCACAACGTATTGATACCGTGCTGGATATCCTGGTGGCGGGTGATTATCACTCTGCAATCCGTAATCTCGAGATCCTGAAGTCTGAACTTCTCGCTCAGGATGGCGCTGACAATGCCCCCGAAAACCGACAGCCTAAAGCGCCGTGGGAAGTCTAATCCCACTGTCTCAGACCTCGTTTCGCTTTATTAATTGGATGCTATGAATTCCCGACAACAACTCATTTTGCAGATGGTCATCGATCAGGGGCGCGTAAGCGTCGTTGAGCTGGCTAAAACCACCGGCGTTTCAGAAGTGACCATCCGTCAGGATCTTAATCTGCTGGAAAAACAGAGCTACCTGCGCCGTGCGCATGGCTATGCCGTGCCGCTGGACAGCGACGACGTTGAGACGCGCATGATGAATAACTACGCGCTTAAACGAGAACTGGCAGAATTTGCCGCATCGCTGGTAAACCCTGGCGAGACGGTCTTTATTGAAAACGGCAGCAGCAACGCTCTTCTGGCACGTACGCTCGCCGAACAAAAAGACGTTACCATCATCACCGTCAGTAGCTATATCGCCCATTTGCTCAAAGAGACGCGCTGTGAGGTGATTTTGCTGGGCGGCATTTACCAGAAAAAAAGTGAGAGCATGGTAGGCCCGCTAACCCGGCAGTATGTCCAGCAGGTTCATTTCAGTAAGGCGTTTATCGGTATTGACGGCTGGCAGCCGGAGACAGGCTTCACCGGACGGGATATGATGCGATCTGACGTTGTGAATGCCGTTCTGGAAAAAGAGTGTGAAGCCATTGTGCTGACCGACAGCTCTAAATTTGGCGCCGTCCATCCTTACACCATGGGTCCAGCCTCACGCTTTAGCCGCGTAATTACCGATGAAAGGTTAAGCGACGAACATCGTAATAAACTGGAAGATGACGGTCTCATTGTCGATATTATAAAAACGCCCGCCTGAGTCCATTTGCGCCCGTATTCCGGGCGCATATGCCCCCTTCGTCTGAGAGGATTCCTATCCATCCTTTAAGAGTTTTTACCTGTTTAACCTGCCGTAAAGTCGTAAAATTAATGTTAGCGATATAACAGGAAGTGACTATCACCTGCGTGATTACGTAACGCCTGCGCGACCAGCTTTCACGGAAAAAAGAATTGAGTATTTATTTTGACTATACTTAATGTGTACATCTTTCCGTGAATCGATAATTCAGGAGAAAGTATTATGACCTTAACCAGCAAAAAATTAGCCGCCGCTGTTCTGGCAATCACTGTAGCAATGTCCCTGAGCGCGTGCTCTAACTGGTCTAAACGTGACCGTAACACCGCAATTGGCGCCGGTGCTGGTGCGCTCGGTGGTGCAGTATTAACGGATGGTAGTACGCTGGGTACATTAGGCGGCGCTGCTGTCGGTGGTATTATCGGTCACCAGGTTGGCAAATAATTATTCTATCAGCCTTCCCGTTAAGGCGATTTAGCATCGCATTTCAGGTCTGACTAACGCACGTATATAACACGAGCCACGGCATTTGCCGTGGCTTATTTATTTTAGCCGCCTGCCAGTTTAACTTTCATGCCTTTGGCTTCAAGGAGCGATTTAATTAAATCGCGTTTATCACCCTGAATTTCGATAATGCCGTCCTTCACGGCGCCGCCGCAGCCACATTTTTTCTTCAACTCTGCTGCCAGCTTGTTCAGCTCCGCATCATCCAGATCAATCCCGGAGATCAGGCAGACCCCCTTTCCTTTTCGCCCGCTGGTCTGACGCTGGATACGAACAATACCGTCACCTTTCGGACGTTCTGCTTTCGTTTTCGGTTCGTCTATGCGCCCGCTTTCCGTCGAGTAGACCAGCCGACTGTTGGAATCAGTCATTGCGCCCCCTTTTTCAGTGATGCGTTGATAGCCTTAAGCGTCTCTGCCGGGTTCGCAGACTGCGTCACCGGCCGGCCGATAACCATGTAGTCAACGCCTGCTGCCAACGCCTGCTCAGGCGTCATAATGCGTCGCTGATCGCCCACGTCGCTGCCAGCAGGACGAATGCCTGGCGTGACCAGTTTAAAATCTTTGCCCAACTCTGACTTAAAGCGTACCGCTTCCTGCGCGGAGCAAACGACGCCATCGAGACCACAACTCTGCGTCAGACGCGCGAGACGCTCGGCGTGCCCGGCAGGTGACAACGTCACGCCGAGGTCGCGCAAGTCGCTGTCGTCCATGCTGGTCAGCACGGTAACCGCAATCAGTAATGGCGCATCGTTGCCGAACGGCAGGAGTGCTTCGCGAGCGGCTGTCATCATTCTCGCCCCGCCCGACGCGTGGACGTTGACCATCCATACACCCAGTTCCGCAGCGGCGGCAACCGCGTGCGCCGTGGTGTTCGGGATATCATGGAATTTGAGATCGAGGAAGACATCGAAACCACGCTGCTGCAGATCGCGGACGATTTGCGGTCCAAACAGCGTGAACATCTCTTTACCAACTTTCAGACGACAATCGCGAGGATCGATACCGTCGACAAAGGCCAGCGCTGCGTCACGCTTATTGTAATCAAGCGCAACAACAACAGGAGAATCCGTAATAACGCGGGAAGTGGAGGAAGTAACAGACGTCATGACCAGCCCTTTTCGTCTATGGGCGCGCAGCGGCGCGGAACAGATAAACGGCCTGCATTCTACCTGCCGTCGCCGCAAATTGACAGAATCCATTTATGCCCCTGCTAGGCCAGCAAGCCGCACGGTGTTGAGAAAGCGGTAAAAGCCATCAGTATGTTGTAACTAAAATGAAGGCTTTTTAAAAAATTACTGCCCATCCAGGCCGCGAATTGGCTTGATGGTGGACCAGGCCCGGCAGGACGGACAATGCCAGTAGAGCGTGTAGGCGGTAAAACCACACTTCTGGCAACGGTAGCGCGGCTTGCTGCGCACCTGCTCGCCAACCATGTCGCGCAGCACCATCAGGCTCTCTTTCGCGCGCCCTTCTTCCGCATCGTTCAGATGGTAGTCCATCAGCTTGTAGAATACGCGCATCGTGGGATGACGTTGCAACTGACGGGTAATATAAACCTGTGCGGTGTCGCTCCCCTCATACTGCTCAACCACGTCAGAGAGCATCAGCTCAGCGGTCGCGCCGGTATTCTCTTCCACGCAACGGCGCAGAAATGCCACCCACTCTTCCTGCTTGTCCAGCTGCTGATAGCAGGTTTGCAGCATTTCAAGCGTTTCGCTGACCAGCTCTTTGTCCTGGTCAATCACCCGCATCAGGCTTTCAACGGCTTTAGCGTAGTCGCCGCTGGCCATAAAAACGCGCCCCATCATGATAGAGATACGCGCGCTATTGCGGTCTGCGGCGGCGCCTTTCTTGAGCAACGCCATGGCTTTATCCATGTCGTCGTTGCCCATCTGCTGAAGGGCAAGCTCGCAGTAGAAATGCGCAATTTCAACGCGCTGCTTGTCTTTGCCCAGCTTCACCAGACGCTCGGCCGTATCAATGGCTTTCTGCCAGTCGCTGGTGGCCTGGTAAATCTGCAGTAACTGCTGCAACGCGCCGATACGGAAATCCGTTTCATCCACCAGCTGTGTGAACATATCTTCAGCGCGATCGTACAGCCCCGCGGCCATATAGTCTCGGCCCAGCTGTTGTACCGCCAGGAGACGTTGTTCGTAGGTCAGGGAGGCGCTTTCCATCAGGGTCTGGTGGATACGGATAGCGCGGTCAACCTCGCCGCGCGAGCGGAACAGGTTACCGAGAGTGAGGTGGGCTTCGACGGTCCCCGTATCCTCTTTCAGCATATCGAGGAACAGGTCTACCGCTTTGTCCTGCTGATTGCTCAGGAGGAAGTTCACCCCCGCAACGTAGTCGCGGGAGAGTCGGTTAGCCTCATCCTGTTTCGTTTGTTGCGCACTTCTGCGGCCCATATACCAGCCATAGGCTGCGGCTACAGGCAAAAGCAGAAACAACAACTCCAGCATAGTCGATTATTCCTTCACGACCGGCACACCTGAACTTTCCGGCATGTCGGACGCAGGCGCAATGTGCTGTTCAAGTCGTTTAATTTTACGTTCAGCGCGCGCAAGAGAAACACGAACTTTCAACCAGAAAAGACCGCAAACTAGCCAGCCGATGGCAAAGCCTGCAGCAAATAAGACCGCCAGCAGGCTGGAGACCCGATACTCACCCTGCGCCAGCAGATAGTTAAACGTCACCTGTTGATCGTTTTGTGCACCCAATGTGACTGAAATGACAAAAATCGCCAATACCAGTAAGAAAATGAGTAAATATTTCACATTACTTCCCGTTATGTGGTTCAAGCGAATAAAGTGTGTTCAACTCACCGCAATCAGCCTTATAAACTACCATTTTAGCGACGGGCGCGAAACGGAAAAAGTAACGCGCACGTCATGGATTTATGGGCAAAATGCACAATATCAACCGTCAGGCGTCGCTTTGCTCCCTTTCGGCGATCTCTTCTTTCTCTTCAGGCGGTGGCGTGAGCGGGCCGCAGAACCGTTCTGCAAGCCAGGTTGCCAGCGTCACCAGCATCCAGGAGATCAGCGTAGCGACCACCAGATCCCGCGGCCAGTGCATTCCCAGCAGCAAGCGGCTGCCCATCACCCCTGTCGCCCAAACCAGTAAAATCGCGATGGTCATGGTGCGACGTCGAGGCCAAAGCAGCCCAACGCCCAGCAACGCCCAGCTGGCTGCAAACATCGTATGGCCGGAAGGAAACGCGAATCCCGTCTCTTTTTGCCAGTGCTTACGCAGGAACTTTGGAATATCTTCCTGTTCTGAAAGCTGTTCTTTCACCAGCGCGCCGCGATCTTTACGCTTTAAATTGTAGAACTCATCCACCGGAACATGGTGCGCTTTTTCCAGCCAGACCACAAAAGGTCTTGGCTCCTGAACGTGATCCTTCACCCAAGACTTCACGCCCTGTCCAATAACGATCGCGCCACCGAGGATAGCAAAGAGCATCAACGCCGCGCGAAGTCGAAAGCGCAGGCACCACAAGAACCAGCCGCAGAGGATAACGTGGGTAATAATTCCCCACGGCTGCGTGACCGTCTCCGTTACCCAGTATAACGTTTTCAGCCACGTGGCATTCTGCCCCGGCTGCCACATCCAGCCGGAGACCCACACGGCGAAAGGCATAATCAGTAAAATGGCCGCGCCTGCTGCCGTACGTCTGGCGATTGAAAGCATGTCTTCTCCTTTTTCGCTAAGCCTCACAATCATAACTGAAATTCATTCGATGGGTGGATATGTCGGATCGTGCGTTTAACGTTCATATAGCATGGCGCCCATTAGGCGAACGTGCTGAGCTTGTGGCAAAATGGACAAATACAGAAAGCAAAACAGGCGCAAGGCACGAAACGTGTCAGCCTACTCTGGAGAATCACATGCAGCTTAAACGTGTGGCAGAAGCCAAACTGCCAACCCCATGGGGCGATTTCCTGATGGTGGGGTTTGAAGAACTGGCAACCGGACAGGATCATGTCGCGCTGGTCTACGGCGACATTTCAGGGCAGACGCCGGTGCTGTCCCGCGTCCATTCGGAGTGTCTGACCGGCGACGCGTTGTTCAGCCTGCGCTGTGATTGCGGTTTCCAGCTCGAAGCTGCCCTTACCCATATTGCCGAAGAAGGCCGCGGCGTGCTGCTCTATCACCGTCAGGAAGGTCGTAACATTGGTCTGCTGAATAAAATCCGCGCTTATGCGCTGCAGGACCAGGGCTACGATACGGTGGAAGCCAACCACCAGCTCGGTTTTGCCGCCGATGAACGTGATTTCACCCTCTGCGCCGATATGTTCAAGCTGCTGGGCGTGGACGAGGTTCGCCTGCTGACCAATAATCCCAAAAAGGTGGAAATCCTCACCGAAGCCGGGATCAACATCGTCGAGCGTGTACCGCTGATTGTCGGCCGCAACCCGAAAAATGCCCACTATCTCGATACCAAGGCGGCTAAAATGGGCCATCTTCTGAAAGAGTGAAAGTAAAAAGCCCGGCACAGATGCCGGGCTTTTTTTTATCAATCCAGCATTTTACGAATCACATAATGTAAAATGCCGTCGTTCTGGTAGTAGGTCAGTTCGGTTGCAGTATCAATACGACACCGGCATTCCAGTACCTCGCTTTTCCCGTCTGCTCGCGTAAGCTTCACCGGCACCGTTTTGCCCGGCTGCAGGTTTTGCAGGCCGCTAATATCAATCTGCTCTTCCCCCGTCAGGCCCAGCGTTTTGCGCGTGACGCCCTGCGGGAACTCAAGCGGCAGGATCCCCATGCCAATCAGGTTCGAGCGGTGAATACGTTCAAACGACTCGGCGATGACCACGCGAACGCCAAGCAGTCGCGGACCTTTCGCCGCCCAGTCACGACTGGAGCCGGAACCGTACTCTTTCCCGGCGATCACCGCCAGCGGCGTACCTTCCTGCTGATATTTGACGGCTGCGTCATAAATCGACACGACTTCCGTCCCCGGAAGATGGCGCGTCATCCCCCCTTCCACGCCCGGAACCATTTCGTTACGAATGCGGATGTTGGCAAACGTCCCGCGCATCATCACTTCATGGTTACCGCGGCGCGATCCGTAGGAGTTAAAATCGCGGCGCTCCACGCCCCGGCTTTGCAGATAACGGCCCGCCGGGCTGTCGGCTTTGATGCTCCCCGCCGGAGAGATATGGTCAGTGGTGACGGAATCTCCCAGCATCGCCAGTATGCGCGCCCCGTGAATATCCTGAAGCGGTGCAGGCTCGGCCAGCATTTCATCAAAGAACGGCGACAGGCGGATATAGGTGGAATCGTCCTGCCAGTCATAGGTGTCCGAGCCCACAACGTTGATGGCTTTCCATTCCGGCGTGCCTTCAAACACTTCCGCATACTCTTTGCGGAACATCTCGGTGGAGACCTTTTCAACGGCCATCGCAATTTCACGTGAGGATGGCCAGATATCTTTCAGATAGACCGGCTCATTCTTGCGGTCGTGACCAATAGGATCGGTAGCCAGGTTGATATTCATGTTCCCGGCGAGCGCGTAGGCCACCACCAGCGGCGGCGAAGCGAGCCAGTTGGTTTTCACCAGCGGATGAATACGTCCTTCAAAGTTACGGTTACCGGAAAGGACTGCGCCAACCGTCAGATCGCCCTGCTTGATCGCCGTTTCAATAGGTTCAGGCAGCGGGCCGGAGTTACCGATGCAGGTGGTACAACCATAGCCCACGAGGTTAAAGCCCAGCTCATCAAGATACGGCGTTAGCCTGGCCTGCGCCAGGTAATCCGAGACCACTTTGGAGCCCGGTGCCAGAGAGGCTTTGACCCAGGGCTGTGGTTTCAGCCCCAGCTCAACCGCTTTTTTAGCCAGCAGGCCGGCCGCCATTAATACGCTGGGGTTTGAGGTGTTAGTGCAGGAGGTAATGGCGGCTATGACAACCGCGCCGTCCGGGAGCTGATACTGATGTCCGTTCAGAACATAGTCGATTGGGCGATGGTCCTTCTTCGCCACGTTAACTTCCAGCTCGTTGCTTGCGGCAAACGCTTTTGGCACGTCGCTTAACGCTACGCGATCCTGCGGACGTTTCGGACCGGCGAGGCTCGCCTCAACGCTTCCCATGTCAAGCGCAAGCGTGCTGGTAAATACCGGCTCATCCCCCGGATTGCGCCACATGCCCTGCGCTTTGGTGTACGCCTCCACCAGCGCCACCTGCTCTTCGCTGCGTCCGCTCAGGCGCATGTACTCCAGCGTGACGTCATCAATGGGGAAAAATCCGCAGGTTGCACCATATTCTGGCGCCATGTTGGCGATGGTCGCGCGGTCAGCCAGCGGCAGCGAATCCAGCCCGTCACCGTAAAATTCAACAAATTTTCCCACTACACCATGCTTACGCAGCATCTGGGTAACGGTGAGCACCAGATCGGTGGCGGTAATGCCTTCAGACAGCTTCCCGGTGAGCTTAAAGCCCACAACATCAGGGATAAGCATGGAGACCGGCTGACCGAGCATGGCGGCTTCCGCTTCGATACCGCCGACACCCCAGCCCAGCACGCCGAGGCCGTTAATCATGGTGGTGTGGGAATCTGTACCCACCAGCGTGTCCGGATAAGCCACCCACTCTTTGTCCTGCAATTCACTCCAGACGGCTTTACCGAGATATTCAAGGTTAACCTGGTGACAAATACCGGTGCCGGGTGGAACCACGCTAAAGCGGCTGAACGCCTGCTGACCCCACTTCAGGAAGACATAACGCTCGTGATTTCGCTCCATCTCGAGACGCACATTTTCGCCAAAGGCATCGTCATCACCGAAGTGGTCAACGGTTACGGAGTGGTCAATCACGAGGTCGACGGGTGAAAGCGGGTTCACTTTAGCCGTATCGCCGCCGAGGCGTTTAACCGCCTCACGCATGGCGGCGAGATCCACCACGGCAGGAACGCCGGTGAAGTCCTGCATCAGAACCCTTGCCGGGCGGTAGGCAATTTCTCTGTCGGCATGGGCATTCTTAAGCCACCCTGCCAGCGCCTGAATATCGTCGAGGGTCACGGAGTCACCGTCCTGCCAGCGCAAGAGATTTTCCAGCAAAACTTTCAAGGACTTGGGTAAACGCGAAATGTCCCCAAGCGTTCTGGCAGCCAGCGGCAGGCTATAGTAGTGCCAGGTTTTATTTTCTGCCTGTAACGTGTCCTTACTGGCTTCGCGTAGGGTTAACGACATAAGCTCCTCCTTAATTACAGAGATGTCCTGACAATCATCAGGGCCGTAATTAAAGATAACACAAAGATGTCGTAACGTTTTGATAACAACCCAAATTGATAAATTTAGGAATGGTCCAGAGGAGGGTAAAACAAAAAACCCCGCCGCAGCGAGGTTTTATGATTTAGTGGACGGCCAGCCAGATGAGCTGACTCCAGAACAGAATCGACAGGGTAAAAACGCCGATCCATGACCAGTATTTTTGAGACATCATGTTATTCATCATAGGGACACCAGGCATTATTTATTAAACATTCCGAGGCAGGTCCTCGTGCTATATCGCTGATGTGTATTTATTAAAGAGTACAAAGGCGCATAGTCATTATTCAGACTAACTGCATCATTACGCAATAAACTAAATTATTGTTTTTTGGGTTCGTCTTCCGCGAACACATCAATAAAAGCCTGCTGCTGCGGCGTCAGTTTCCAGGATGCTGGCACTGCTGTTGCAGGCGCTTTGCGTCCCTTGTGAACAGTGTCATGATGCTGACACATCCGCTTAGCCGTTTCTGTACGTACCGTCACTGCCATATTCAACCCCAATATTTCCAGGCCAGGAGAGCAACCATCACCCAGAACAGGGCGGAAACGAGAAAGACCGCCAGCCAGGCTTTACGCTTGAGCGCAGGATCCCTTTGCGGTTCTTCACTTCCTGAAGGCATTGCTAACCTCATACAATCGATATCGCTTATCATTTAGGACCAAACAATTGGTACAATTAATCATCTGTTGAGATAAATCCTAAAGAAACTTTAGCCGAAAAGCCAGTGAATTTACGCAACAAGAGGCATGAAATATTCAATCTTTTGACCAGAAATAAATATTTGAAAAGAAAAATTTGCGTAGCCGTTAATTAGTTTCTATTTTTGTCGCCAATTCACGACATTAAAGCCACACAAATTAAAAGGATAATGACAATATATGACAGGGGAAGTGCAGATGATGATAATTCTAATTTAGCTTTAAGCCGATATTTCGGTATCTTTCCCTCAGGGAAAGATACCGGGTGTGATTATTTTTCGGGGAGTTTGATATCTTTAAACATCTCTTCGATATCTTCATTTGATCGTAATGCCACGGCGGTATCCACCACGTCACGCGTTAAATGCGGTGCAAAGCGCTGAATAAAATCATACATATAGCTTCGCAGGAAGGTACTGCGGCGGAAGCCAATTTTTGTCGTGCTGTGGCTGAAAATATCATGCGCATCAAGACGCACCAGGTCAGGGTCTGACACCGGGTCGACCGCCATGCTGGCGATCACCCCTACCCCCAGGCCAAGCCGTACATAGGTCTTTATGACGTCGGCATCGGTGGCGGTAAAGACAATCCGCGGCGTTAACCCGGCCCGGTTGAAGGCGGTATCAAGCTCAGATCGTCCGGTGAAGCCAAACGTGTAGGTGACCAGAGGATATTGCGCCAGCTCTTCGATTGACACCGACCCCTTGCCCGCCAGCGGATGATCCGGGGTCACCACAATGGAGCGGTTCCAGTGATAGCACGGCAGCATGACCAGATCGTCATAGAGATGGAGCGCTTCCGTTGCAATGGCAAAATCTGCATTGCCCTTCGACACCGCCTCCGCAATTTGCGTCGGCGATCCCTGGTGCATATGCAGGGAGACGCGCGGATAACGCTCGATAAAGCCCTTGATAACGCCCGGTAGCGCATAGCGCGCCTGGGTGTGCGTCGTGGCAATATACAGCGAGCCTTTATCCGGCCAGGTATGTTCCCCCGCCACAGACTTAATCGCATCGACTTTGGAAAGGACTTCCCGCGCAATACGGATGATTTCCTGCCCCGCTGGCGTCACTTGGGTAAGGTGCTTACCACTGCGGGCGAAAATCTGAATACCTAATTCATCCTCCAGCATGCGAACCTGCTTGCTGATGCCCGGTTGCGAGGTATATAGCCCCTCGGCGGTGGAAGAGACATTAAGGTTGTGATTCACCACCTCAACGATATAACGAAGCTGTTGTAATTTCATGCCATACCATCCGATTTAGCGCACGCGGTCAATCGCTTAAGACGATTTGATAATAAAAAAAGGGTTAACTATAACCACTATATCACTTATAGCCTGACTGTATAGTACGGAACAAAAAATAATAATAAGGTAATAAAAAAGGGCCGGAAGTCCGGCCCTTTCACGGGTAAGCTACGGTAAAGAAAGATTATTTCTTGCCTTCAACCCATTTGCCATCGACAAAGAAGGCGGACCATCCGGTCGCTTTACCCTCTTTCTCTGCCGCAACGTACTGCTGCTTCGTTTTACGGCTAAAACGGACCACCGTCTTATTGCCTTCAGGATCCTGCTGTGGCGCATCGGCCAGATAACGCAGCTTCTCAGGCAGACGATCGCGGAAGCGATGCAGCTCTTCCACCAGCGGGGCGCGCGTTTCACGCGATTTCGGGAAGGTGTTGGCGGCCAGGAAGACACCTGCGGCACCATCACGCAGCACGAAGTACGCGTCGGATTTTTCACACGGCAATTCTGGCAGCGGAACCGGATCTTCCTTCGGCGGAGCAACCTCACCATTGCGCAGAATTTTGCGCGTGTTCTTACACTCGTCGTTGGTGCAGGCCATGTACTTACCGAAACGCCCCATTTTCAGGTGCATTTCAGAGCCACACTTCTCGCACTCCACAATCGGACCGTCATAGCCTTTAATGCGGAACTCACCCTCTTCGATCTCATACCCGTCGCACGTTGGGTTGTTACCACACACGTGCAGCTTACGTTTAGGATCGATCAGATAGCTGTCCATCGCCGTGCCGCATTTTTTGCAGCGGCGTTTCGCGCGCAGGGCGTTGGTTTCCGCATCATCACCTTCCAGCACGTTGAGAACTTCGTTCTCCGGCACCAGGTTGATGGTTGTTTTGCAGCGCTCTTTTGGTGGCAGCGCATAGCCTGAACAGCCAAGGAACACGCCCGTTGTCGCAGTACGGATCCCCATCTTGCGGCCGCAGGTTGGGCAGTCGATGCTGGTCAGAACCATCTGGTTAGGCAGCATGCCGCCCTCTTCAGGATCTTTCTCCGCTTTCTCAAGCTGGTTGGTAAAGTCACTGAAGAAGCTATCGAGAACCTTCTTCCACTCCGCCTTGTGACTGGCCACTTCGTCGAGGCTGTCTTCCATCTGCGCGGTGAAGTCGTAGTTCATCAATTCGCGGAAGTTAGCTTCCAGACGGTCAGTGACAATCTCACCCATTTTTTCGGCATAGAAACGGCGGTTCTCTACGCGAACGTAACCGCGGTCCTGAATGGTCGAGATGATTGACGCGTAGGTTGACGGACGCCCAATCCCGCGTTTTTCCAGCTCTTTAACCAACGACGCTTCACTAAAGCGCGCAGGCGGCTTGGTGAAGTGCTGGGCCGGAACCAGGTCGACAAGCGACAACTCGTCGCCTTTGTTTACCGCAGGCAGCGTACGGTCTTCATCACCTTTACGCAGCGCAGGCATCACTTTCGTCCAGCCGTCGAAACGAAGAATACGACCGCGTGCCTTGAGGCGGAAGTCGCCCGCGCCAACGGTCAGCGTAGTGGAATCATATTTCGCTGGCGTCATCTGACACGCGACAAACTGACGCCAGATCAGCTGATACAGCTTCTGGGCGTCGGCTTCCATATCCTTCAGCGACTCGGCTAAAACAGAGACATCAGAGGGACGAATCGCTTCGTGCGCTTCCTGAGAATTCTCTTTGCTGGCGAACTGGTTGGCGCTTTCCGGCAGGTATTTTTTACCGAAGTTGTCGCTGATGTAGCCGCGCACCATGTTCACCGCGTCCTGGCTCAGGTTCGTTGAGTCAGTACGCATGTAGGTGATGTAACCCGCTTCATACAAGCGCTGGGCCATCATCATGGTTTTCTTCACGCCGTAACCCAGACGGGTGCTCGCCGCCTGTTGCAGTGTGGACGTGATAAACGGCGCGCCAGGCTTGCTGCTGGTCGGCTTATCTTCACGTTCCAGTACCTGATAGCGCGCTTTTTCCAGCAGCGCCACGGCGGCCATGGTCTGATCGCGGTTTTCAGGACGGAAAGGCTTATCGTTGTGATGGCTTACCTGCAGCGGCAGCGCATCACCGCCCGGGGTGGTGACATTGGCGTCAACTTCCCAGAACTCTTCCGGCACGAAGGCTTTAATTTCGCGTTCACGCTCAACGACAAGACGCACGGCTACAGACTGCACGCGTCCTGCAGACAGGCCGCGGGCAATCTTTTTCCACAGCAGTGGAGAAACCATGTAGCCCACAACGCGGTCCATAAAGCGACGCGCCTGCTGGGCGTTCACACGGTCGATATTCAGCTCGCCCGGCTTCTCAAACGCCTGACGAATCGCATTCTTTGTAATTTCGTTAAACACTACGCGGCTGTAGCGTTTGTCATCCCCGCCGATCACTTCCCGCAGGTGCCACGCAATGGCTTCCCCTTCGCGGTCAAGGTCGGTTGCGAGATAGATGTGGTCTGCTTTTTCAGCCAGCTGCTTCAGCTCGTTAACGACTTTTTCTTTCCCGGGCAGCACTTCATATTGTGCATCCCAGTTGTGCCATGGGTTAACACCCATGCGGTTGACAAGCGCGCTACGTTCATCCTTTTTAGGCTTTTTAGCCCCTTTGGTGGAGGTAGAGTCTGCGCTCTTTTTGCTGGCTGAGCCACTGGTCGGCAAATCGCGGATGTGACCAACGCTGGACTTAACCACGTAGTCATTACCCAGATACTTATTGATCGTTTTGGCTTTTGCCGGGGACTCAACGATGACGAGAGCTTTACCCATATTCACCTTTACCTAATTTAATTCTTCCAGGAATACGCCGCACGTTGATTTCCCTTCCGCTGACGACGAGCCAATGATATTGCGACTGCGTCAGGGGATATCAACCCCTATGTCTTACCGAACGTCAGAATGGCGACATCCAGGTCATTGAGTTTTCGGGTATTTTTCTCACATCTCGTATAATTCGTGACGAATTCCCGGTCGAATGTCAAGCAATTCTGTTGCCAGAATGACGAAAGCGCACACTCTACCTGATAAAATTCGTTACGCAACTTTATTAGCATGCAAAAGCAAATCCCGCCAACCTGCCCTCTGCATCTTATCCCCTCACATTACAGGGAAAATTTGCCCCCAAAGCGCCCCCGGCGTAGACTATTGTCACTGTTTAAGGAGTGGATTATGCAGAATACGACCCAACCCATTGACCGAGCCTCTCTGCTTATCGAAGCAAACAAGCTTATTCGTGACCATGAAGATACGCTGGCAGGCATTGAAGCCACCGGCGTTGAGCAACGTAATGGCGTGCTGGTTTTCAGCGGCGAATACTTCCTTGACGAGCAGGGGTTACCGACCCCGAAAAGCACTGCCGTGTTTAATATGTTTAAATACCTGGCGCATACGCTTTCAGAGAAATATCACCTGGTCGATTAATGCAAAACGCGAGGCATATGCCTCGCGTTTTTGTTTACAGCAGCGGTTTTTGTCCGCGCTGTAGCCAGCGAAGCAGCAGGCGGTCCGCGCTTTCCGCCGCACTGTTGGTAAAGCGGTCCATCAGCCGTTTGCGCTGTGTAAAGCGCACGCCTACCAGTTCCCTGCCTTCCATCAGGTTGAGCAGCAGGTCATCACTGGTACCTACTTCATCCACCAGCCCTTTTTCCTGCGCCTGGATGCCGTACCAGTGCTCACCGGTCGCCACCTGTTCAATATCCAGCGTTGGGCGCATGCGATGTACGAAGTCTTTAAAGAGATGGTGAGTTTCATTCAGATCTTCACGGAATTTTTGGCGCCCCTCTTCCGTGTTTTCCCCCAGCAGCGTCAGGGTGCGTTTGTACTGACCCGCCGTGTGAAGTTCGATATCAATCTCTTTATTTTTCAGGAAGCGGTTAAAGTTAGGGATCTGTGCGACCACGCCAATGGAACCTATGATGGAAAACGGCGCCGCAACGATTTTGTCCGCCACGCAGGCCATCATATAGCCGCCGCTCGCCGCGACTTTATCTACCGCCACGGTAAGTGGGATCTGCTTCTCGCGCAGACGCTGCAGCTGTGAAGCGGCCAGCCCGTAACCGTGTACCACCCCGCCCGGGCTCTCAAGACGCACCACTACCTGATCCTGCGGCGTTGCCACGGCCAGAACCGCAGTCACCTCTTCGCGCAGCGAAGCGACTTCATGCGCATCCATGCTGCCTTTAAAATCGAGCACATAGACGCGGGGTTTTGCGTCGCCCTGCGGCGTCTCGAGCTTTGCCTTCGCCTTCGCGGCTTTGGCTTCCTGCTTGTGTTTTTTCTTCTGGGCTTTCAGCCAGAGCTTCTGCTGATGGCTATCGAGCAGCGAGAGGGACATCTCTTCCTGCATCTCTTTATACTGCTCGCTCAGGCGGGTGATGCGTAACTCCCCACGCTGACGCTTGCGCTGCGTCAGGTTGACAATCAGAACGGCAACCACGGCAATGGCAATCACCACCGTCGCGATTTTGGCCAAAAACAACCCATATTGAGAAAGTAATTCCACGCGTTCCACCTTGATTTAACCACGAATCTTTCACGGCAGTGTACAACAGCCCTGCCCCTGCGTCTCGCCCGTGACATTACCTCTGCGAGCCGTCTTCAGGAATCCCCGCGCTGCGGTTTAAATATTTGCAAATTGTTAATTTTGCAGCAATGCGTCCTGTAGACTGATTGAATTCTCACGCTAACTCGGGCATAAAGCCGAAAAGTCATTATGAAGGCGTGATTGAGACCCCGTGCGCCTGAGGAGTCACCGTGCATTATCAACCGCAAAAAAACCTGCTGCAGAACCGAATCATTCTTGTCACCGGCGCCAGCGATGGTATTGGTCGCGAAGCGGCCCTGACGTACGCTGAATATGGCGCAAGCGTAATTCTGATTGGGCGTAACGAAGAAAAGCTCAAAGGGGTCGCTCAGGAAATTGAGGCCGCAGGCGGGACACCTGCCCCCTGGTACACGCTCGATTTGCTGACATGCACCCCAGCGCTCTGCCAGGAGCTTGCTCACCGTATCAGTACCCACTACCCACGTCTTGACGGCGTACTGCACAACGCCGGTTTGTTAGGTGAAGTGCGTCCAATGGATGAACAGGATCCTGAAATCTGGCAGCAGGTGATGCAGGTTAACGTTAATGGTACTTTTTTCCTCACGCAGGCCTTGCTTCCTTTATTACTCAAATCCGAGTCTGGATCTCTGGTCTTCACCTCTTCCAGCGTAGGCCGCGAGGGACGCGCAAACTGGGGGGCTTATGCTGTCTCAAAATTCGCGACCGAGGGCATGATGCAGGTGTTGGCGGATGAGTATCAGAGCCGCCATCTGCGCGTAAACTGCATTAATCCGGGGGGTACGCGCACCAGCATGCGCGCCAGCGCGTTCCCGACGGAAGATCCGCTGAAGCTGAAAACCCCGGCAGACATTATGCCGCTCTATCTCTGGCTGATGGGCGACGACAGCCGCCGCAAAACCGGAATGACCTTTGATGCCCAGCCGGGCCGCAAACCGGGAATTTCGCAATGAGTGAAGAACGTCATCAGCAGCGACAGCAGCGTCTGAAGGAACAGGTTGACGCGCGCGTCGCGGCAGCTCAGGAGGAGCGTGGGATCGTCATCGTTTTTACCGGCAACGGCAAAGGCAAAACTACTGCCGCGTTTGGCACCGCTACGCGCGCCGTCGGCCACGGGCAAAAAGTGGGGGTCATCCAGTTTATCAAAGGGGAATGGCCCAACGGTGAGCGTAATTTGCTTGAACCTCACGGCGTTGAGTTTCAGGTGATGGCGACCGGGTTTACGTGGGATACGCAGAACCGGGAAACCGATACCGCAGCCTGTCTGGCCGTCTGGGAGCACGCTAAAAGAATGCTGGCCAATCCCTCGCTGAATATGGTGCTACTGGATGAGATCACCTATATGGTCGCCTACGACTACCTGCCGCTGGAGGAGGTGCTGGATGCACTGAAGAGCCGCCCTGCGCACCAGACTGTTATCGTTACAGGTCGTGGGTGTCATCGTGAGATTCTGGAGCTGGCAGATACCGTCAGCGAGTTGCGTCCGGTCAAGCATGCGTTTGATGCAGGCATCAAAGCACAAATTGGCATTGATTACTAAAGAAAAAGCCCGGTGAGTTCACCGGGCTTTTTCAATTAACCGTTGTTATTCCGGCTGCCAGAGCGACGATTGCTGTTCACCTGGCTGTGGCGTTTCACCGCACGACGGATCTGATTCGCCTTCATACGACGACGATCTTTCTCCACCGCCACTTTAGAGGTGGTTTCCGGCGTCAGGCCAACCAGCTCGCGCAGGTAGTTAGTCTGGGTAAGATCCAGCTCGGTATAACCACCGCGCGGCAGACCTTTCGGCAGCAGAATGTCGCCGTAGCGAACGCGGATCAGGCGGCTAACCTGCACGCCTACCGCTTCCCACAGACGACGCACCTCGCGGTTACGGCCTTCGGTCAGGGTCACGTTGTACCACTGGTTAATCCCTTCACCACCGGTAAATTTGATGGTTTTGAACGCCGCAGGGCCGTCTTCCAGCTGCACGCCACGCGACAGATCGCGCAGTTTATTTTCGTCGACCTGGCCGAAGACGCGAACGGCGTATTCACGCTCAACTTCACGGCTTGGGTGCATCAGACGGTTTGCCAGTTCACCATCGGTGGTGAACAGCAGCAGACCGCAGGTGTTCACGTCCAGACGCCCCACCGCAATCCAGCGGGCGCCGCGCAGTTTTGGCAGACGGTCAAACACCGTTGGACGACCTTCCGGGTCGTTGCGCGTACACAGCTCGCCTTCCGGCTTGTAATACGCCAGCACGCGGCAGATCTGTTCCGCGGACTCTTTCACGGAGATAAGATGACCGTCAATGCGGATCTTGAGCCCCGGTACGATTTCTACGCGGTCACCCAGCGTGGCGATTTTACCGTCCACACTCACGCGGCCCGCTTCAATAATGGCTTCGATTTCACGGCGTGAACCGTGGCCGGCGCGCGCCAGCACTTTCTGTAACTTCTCGCTCATTGAGCTTCCTCAGGTGTCGCCTTCACAGGCGTCGAATCAGGTCAAAAGCAGAGCCGAGCCCTGCTTTGATGGCCGCGTAGTATATCTGCTTACACCTTTACAAGAAAGGCTTAACATCACCCACGCCTTCACGAATCACTTCAGGCGCGTCTTCGGTCAGATCCACAACGGTAGTCGGCTGCTGGCCGAGATAACCGCCGTGAATAATCAGCTCCACCACCTTCTCCAGACGATCTTTTATCTCCTCCGGATCGGACTCGGTAAACTCGCTGCCCGGCAGCATCAGTGAGGTAGAGAGCATCGGCTCGCCGAGGGTTTCCAGCAGCGCCTGGGCAATCGGGTTCGACGGCACGCGCATGCCGATAGTCTTACGCTTTTCCTGCAGCAGGCGGCGCGGGACCTCCTTCGTCCCTTTCAAAATGAAGGTGTAGTTACCCGGCGTGTTGTTCTTGATCAGGCGAAACGCCACGTTGTCGACATACGCATAGGTCGACAGCTCAGAGAGATCGCGGCACATCAGGGTAAAGTTATGGCCGTCCGGCAGCTGACGAATACGGCAAATGCGTTCCATCGCTCCTTTATCTTCAATTTTACAGCCCAGCGCGTAGCCGGAATCGGTCGGGTAGACTATCACGCCGCCTTTGCGGACGATCTCCACGGCCTGGTTAATCAGACGTGGCTGCGGATTGTCCGGATGGATATAGAAAAACTGACTCATACTTCCCTCTCTTCAATTTGCTGCGGCTGCTCCCAGAGCTGCCAGACCGGCTCAACGCCAGCGGGTAGCCAGAGCTTGCGTCCCAGCTCGATCCACGCGCAGGGCTGGTGGAAATCAGAGCCCTGTGACCCTAGCAGGCCAAACTGGCGGGCGTAAGTCGCGAGCTGCGCGCGCTCGTTGGGCGCCTGCTGACACTGGGCGACTTCCATCGCCTCGCCACCGCATTCGGCAAAGTGCGCCAGCAGCCGTTTCAGCCATTTAGCAGAAAGATTATACCGTCCCGGATGGGCCAGCACGGCCTTACCGCCAGAATGATGAATGACATCAATAGCTTGTTTTATTGTACACCACTGTGGCGGAACGTATCCGGTTTTCCCGCGCGCCAGATACTTTTTAAAGACATCCGCCATGGTCGTCGCTTTGCCCGCTTCAACCAGAAAGCGGGCGAAATGACCGCGGGTGACCGCCCCGCCGTTCGCCAGCTTTTGCGCACCTTCCAGCGCGCCCGGAATATGCGCCTTCTCCAGACGCTCGCCGATCATCTCCGCGCGCTGGTTGCGGCGCGTTTTTTGTTCTTGCAAAAAGGCAAGAAGTGCCGGATGTTCTATATCAATGTTCAGGCCAACGATATGAATCTCATGGTTTTCCCAGACGGTCGATATCTCGACGCCGGGCACCAGATTCAGCGCCAGCCCGCTGCGGGCAATCTCGGCGCGCGCTGCCGGAATGGCGTCGGTGGTATCGTGATCGGTTATCGCCAGCGTGCCGACACGCATTTCAACCGCGCGATGAACCAGGGCTTCGGGTGTCAGCAGGCCATCAGAGGCCTGAGTATGGCTGTGTAAATCATAAATAATCGCGTAGGTGGTATCGCTCAAAGCACTTCCCATAACAGGTTGGAGACATCCGAAAACGCCATGATACCGACTTAACGTGAAATTCTGAAATCAAGGGTTGACAATACGCCATCGAACTAGTTAACTAGTACGCAAGTTCACACGAGAAAGGTATCTGAAAATGACAGCACATTTCACTCTGCACGGTTGGTGGCGCACTTCCTGATCTTCGGGCAGTGTCACGCATCTGCGAAATGCAAACAGATACCCGCCCGCTACCCAGCGGGCTTTTTTTTGAACAGAATAAATGAGAATCACAACATGCAAACAGCCAAACCTCATCTCGAACTGTTGACCTGCGAGGCGGTCTATCGCCACAACCCGACCGCGCTGTTTCATCAGGTGTGCGGCGCGCGTCCGGCGACGCTGCTGCTGGAGTCTGCGGATATCGACAGCAAGGACGATCTGAAAAGCCTGCTGCTGGTCGACAGCGCGCTGCGCATTACCGCGTTAGGTGACACCGTCACCATTAAGGCGCTCTCTGATAATGGCGCATCGCTGCTGCCGCTGCTGGATGCGGCTCTGCCCGCGGGCATCGACAATGAACGTCACCCGGACCTGCGAATTCTGCATTTCCCGCCGGTAAGCCAGCTGCTGGACGAAGACGCGCGCCTCTGCTCGCTGTCCGTGTTCGATGCCTTCCGCCTGCTGCAAAATCTTGTCACCGTGCCGGAAGATGAGCGCGAAGCAATGTTCTTCGGCGGGCTGTTTGCTTACGACCTGGTCGCCGGTTTTGAAGATTTGCCGGAAACCGAGCAGGGCAACCGCTGTCCGGACTACTGTTTCTACCTGGCCGAAACCCTGCTGGTGATCGACCATCAGAAAAAATATACCCGCATCCAGGCAAGCCTGTTCACGCCGTCTGCGTCTGAGAAAAACCGCCTTGAGCATCGCATCGCTCAGCTCCAGCAGCAGATGACGGAAGCGCCGCCTGCACTGCCGGTACAGCACATGGAAAAAATGACATGCGACGTTAACCAGACCGACGATCAATACGGGGCCGTGGTTCGCCAGATGCAAAAGGCTATTCGCGCCGGGGAGATTTTCCAGGTTGTGCCGTCCCGCCGTTTCTCGCTGCCCTGCCCGTCACCGCTGGCGGCTTACGACGTGCTGAAGAAGAGCAACCCGAGCCCATATATGTTCTTTATGCAGGACAATGATTTCACGCTGTTCGGCGCCTCGCCGGAAAGCTCGCTGAAGTACGACGCCACCAGCCGCCAGATTGAGATCTACCCGATTGCAGGCACCCGTCCGCGTGGCCGTCGTGCCGATGGCTCGCTGGACCGCGATCTGGACAGCCGCATCGAACTGGAAATGCGAACCGACCACAAGGAGCTCTCCGAACACCTGATGCTGGTTGACCTGGCGCGTAACGACCTGGCGCGCATTTGCACCCCGGGCAGCCGCTACGTGGCAGACCTGACCAAAGTTGACCGTTACTCCTTCGTGATGCACCTGGTCTCCCGCGTGGTGGGTGAACTGCGCAGCGACCTCGACGTGCTGCACGCCTACCGTGCCTGCATGAATATGGGCACCCTGAGCGGCGCGCCGAAGGTGCGTGCCATGCAGCTTATCGCCGAAGCGGAAGGACGTCGGCGCGGAAGCTACGGCGGCGCGGTAGGTTACTTCACCGCACACGGCGACCTTGATACCTGCATCGTGATCCGCTCCGCCTACGTCGAAGACGGTATTGCCACCGTTCAGGCCGGCGCCGGGATTGTTCTTGACTCTGTTCCGCAGTCTGAAGCTGACGAAACCCGCAATAAAGCACGCGCGGTATTGCGCGCCATCGCTACCGCACACCACGCACAGGAGATTTTCTGATGGCTGACATTCTGCTGCTCGATAACATCGACTCCTTTACCTACAACCTGGCAGATCAGCTGCGTGCGAATGGTCACAACGTCGTTATCTACCGCAACCACGTTCCTGCTCAGACCCTGATTGACCGTCTGGCGACCATGCAAAACCCGGTGCTGATGCTCTCCCCGGGGCCGGGCGCGCCGAGCGAAGCGGGCTGTATGCCCGAACTGCTGACCCGCATGCGCGGCAAGCTGCCGATTATCGGTATCTGCCTTGGTCACCAGGCAATCGTGGAAGCTTACGGCGGTTACGTCGGCCAGGCGGGCGAGATCCTGCACGGTAAAGCCTCCAGCATTGAACATGACGGCCAAGCAATGTTTGCCGGGCTGCCGAATCCGCTCCCGGTCGCGCGCTATCATTCGCTGGTCGGCAGCAACATTCCGGCCGGGCTGACCATCAACGCCTCGTTTGAAGGGATGGTGATGGCGGTACGCCACGATGCGGATCGCGTCTGCGGGATGCAGTTCCACCCGGAATCTATTTTGACCTCCAATGGCGCCCGCCTGCTGGAGCAGACCCTTGACTGGGCGTTACAGAAGCTGGAGCAGACCAACACCCTGCAGCCGATTCTGGAAAAACTGTATCAGGCACAGACCCTGAGCCAACAGGAGAGCCACCAGCTTTTTTCCGCCGTGGTGCGCGGCGAGCTGAAGCCTGAGCAGCTGGCGGCGGCGCTGGTGAGCATGAAAGTGCGCGGCGAAAGCCCGCAGGAGATCGCCGGTGCGGCAACCGCGCTGCTGGAAAATGCCGCCCCGTTCCCGCGTCCGGACTATCAGTTTGCGGATATCGTCGGGACCGGTGGCGACGGCAGCAACAGCATCAATATTTCGACCGCCAGCGCCTTTGTGGCGGCGGCCTGCGGCCTGAAGGTGGCCAAGCACGGTAACCGCAGCGTCTCCAGCCGTTCAGGCTCGTCCGATCTGCTGGCCGCGTTTGGCATCAATCTGGAGATGAATGCCGAGCGTTCGCGTGAAGCGCTGGACGATTTGGGCGTTTGCTTCCTGTTTGCGCCGAAATATCACACCGGTTTCCGCCACGCGATGCCGGTTCGCCAGCAGCTTAAAACCCGCACGCTGTTTAACGTGCTCGGCCCGCTGATCAACCCGGCCCATCCGCCGCTGGCATTAATTGGCGTTTACAGCCCTGAGCTGGTCCTGCCGATTGCCGAGACGCTGCGCGTGCTGGGTTACAAACGCGCCGCCGTGGTGCACAGCGGCGGAATGGATGAAGTTTCGCTGCATGCGCCGACGCTGGTGGCCGAGCTTAACGATGGTGAAGTACTCAGCTATCAGCTTGAGGCATCTGATTTCGGCTTAACGCCGTACCATCAGGAAGCGCTGGCAGGCGGTACGCCGGAAGAAAACCGTGACATTCTGACGCGCTTACTACAAGGTAAAGGTGAGGCCGCTCATGAGGCCGCCGTGGCTGCCAACGTCGCCATGCTGATGCGTTTGCACGGTGAGGAAGACCTGAAGGCCAATGCTCAAAAAGTTCTGGATGTACTGCGCTCCGGTGCAGCTTACGATCGCGTTACCGCACTTGCGGCAAGAGGGTAAAGAATGCAGACCGTTTTAGCGAAAATCGTTGCCGATAAGGCCATCTGGGTGGAAGCACGCAAAGCAGAGCAGCCGCTTGCCAGTTTCCAGAATGACGTCGTCCCGAGCAGCCGTCGTTTCTATGACGCCCTGCAGGGTGCACGTACCGCCTTTATTCTGGAGTGCAAAAAGGCCTCTCCCTCAAAAGGCGTTATTCGTGACGATTTCGACCCGGCGCGTATCGCCGGTATTTATAAGCATCATGCGTCGGCAATCTCCGTGCTGACGGATGAGAAATATTTCCAGGGCAGCTTCGATTTTCTGCCGATCGTCAGCGGCATCGCACCGCAGCCGATCCTGTGCAAAGACTTTATTATCGACCCGTATCAGATCTGGCTGGCGCGTTTCTACCAGGCCGATGCCTGCCTTCTGATGCTCTCGGTACTGGACGACGAACAGTATCGCCAGCTTGCTGCCGTGGCGCACAGCCTGAAAATGGGCGTGCTGACCGAAGTGAGTAACGAAGAAGAGCTTGAGCGCGCCATCGCGCTGGAAGCCAAAGTGGTCGGCATCAACAACCGCGATCTTCGCGACTTGTCGATTGACCTGAACCGCACCCGCCAGTTGGCGCCACGTCTGGGTGCGGGCGTCACGGTGATCAGCGAGTCCGGCATTAACAGCTACGCCCAGGTGCGCGAGCTGAGCCACTTCGCCAACGGTTTCCTGATTGGCTCCGCCATGATGGAACATGACGACCTCAATGCGGCGGTGCGTCGCGTGCTGCTGGGTGAAAACAAAGTCTGCGGCCTAACCCGCGAACAGGATGCGCTGGCCGCGTATGAGGCTGGAGCAATCTATGGCGGTTTAATCTTCGTCGACACCTCTCCTCGTGCAGTCAATGAGGAACAGGCCCGCAAGGTAATCGCGGCGGCCCCGCTGAGCTATGTTGGCGTGTTCCGCAATGCGGATGTCGCGGATGTTGTGGCAAAAGCCGACGCGTTATCCCTGAGTGCCGTTCAGCTCCATGGCGATGAAGATCAGGCGTATATCAATGCCCTGCGCGACGCGCTCGCACCGCAGGTTCAAATCTGGAAAGCACAAAGCGTGGGCACCACCCTGCCCGCACGTAATCTTCACCACGTTGACAAATACGTGCTCGACAACGGCCAGGGCGGCACCGGACAACGTTTTGACTGGTCGCTGCTGAACGGCGATAAGCTGGACAGCGTCCTGCTGGCGGGCGGACTAAGCCCGGATAACTGTGTGGAAGCCGCGAAAACCGGCTGCGCAGGCCTCGATTTCAATTCAGGCGTAGAGTCGCAACCGGGTATCAAAGATGCCAGCAAGCTGGCCTCGGTGTTTAAAACTCTGCGTGCATATTAAGGAAGAGAAGATGACGACATTACTTAACCCGTATTTTGGTGAATTCGGCGGGATGTACGTTCCGCAAATCCTGATGCCCGCGCTGCGCCAGCTGGAAGAAGCGTTCGTGAGCGCGCAGAAAGATCCGGCGTTTCAGGCGGAGTTTACCGACCTGCTGAAAAACTACGCCGGGCGTCCAACCGCGCTGACCAAATGCCGCAACCTGACCGAAGGCACCAAAACCACGCTGTATCTTAAGCGTGAAGACCTGCTGCACGGCGGCGCGCATAAAACTAACCAGGTGCTGGGCCAGGCGCTGCTCGCGAAGCGTATGGGTAAAACCGAAATCATCGCCGAAACCGGCGCGGGCCAGCACGGCGTGGCTTCTGCGCTCGCCAGCGCCCTGCTCGGCCTGAAGTGCCGCATCTATATGGGTGCTAAAGACGTTGAGCGTCAGTCGCCGAACGTGTTCCGTATGCGCCTGATGGGTGCGGAAGTGATCCCGGTGCACAGCGGTTCTGCGACGCTGAAAGATGCCTGTAACGAAGCGCTGCGCGACTGGTCCGGCAGCTACGAAACCGCGCACTATATGCTCGGCACCGCGGCAGGTCCTCACCCGTTCCCGACCATCGTGCGCGAATTCCAGCGCATGATCGGTGAAGAGACCAAAGCGCAGATCCTTGAAAAAGAGGGTCGCCTGCCGGATGCAGTCATTGCCTGCGTCGGTGGCGGGTCTAACGCCATCGGCATGTTTGCCGATTTTATCGACGAAACCCGCGTAGGGCTGATTGGCGTCGAGCCTGCCGGTCATGGGATTGAAACCGGCGAGCACGGCGCGCCGCTGAAGCATGGCCGTGTGGGGATCTACTTCGGCATGAAAGCCCCGATGATGCAGACCGACGAAGGGCAGATTGAAGAGTCTTACTCAATTTCTGCCGGACTGGACTTCCCGTCCGTTGGGCCACAGCATGCGTTCCTGAACAGCACGGGGCGCGCGGACTATGTCTCCATTACCGATGACGAAGCGCTGGAAGCCTTCAAAACGCTGTGCCGCAGCGAAGGGATCATCCCGGCGCTGGAGTCTTCTCACGCGCTGGCGCACGCGCTGAAAATGATGAAAGAAAACCCGGAAAAAGAGCAACTGCTGGTGGTGAACCTTTCCGGTCGCGGTGACAAAGATATCTTCACCGTTCACGATATTTTGAAAGCACGAGGGGAAATCTGATGGAACGCTACGATAACGTATTTGCAGAACTGAAATCCTGCCAGGAAGGCGCGTTCGTCCCCTTCGTTACCCTGGGCGACCCTGGCCCTGAGCAGTCTCTGAAGATTATCGACGCCCTGATTGAAGCCGGCGCCGACGCGCTGGAGCTGGGTATTCCTTTCTCCGATCCGCTGGCGGATGGCCCGACCATCCAGAACGCCACCCTGCGCGCCTTTGCGGCAGGCGTGACCCCAACCCAGTGCTTTGAAATGCTGGCGGCGATCCGCCAGAAGCACCCGACCATTCCGATTGGTCTGCTGATGTACGCCAACCTGGTGTTCAACCGTGGTGTTGACGAGTTCTATGCAGAATGCGCGCGCGTGGGTGTCGACTCGGTCCTGGTAGCAGACGTGCCCGTGGAAGAGTCCGCGCCGTTCCGCCAGGCTGCGATGCGTCACAATGTCGCCCCTATTTTCATCTGCCCGCCTAACGCCGACGATGAACTGCTGCGCCAGATAGCCTCTTACGGACGCGGGTATACCTATCTGCTTTCGCGCGCGGGCGTGACCGGCGCCGAAAATAAAGCTGCACTGCCGCTGCATCATCTGGTGGAAAAGCTGGCCGAGTACCATGCCGCGCCGCCGCTGCAGGGCTTCGGGATCTCCTCTCCGGATCAGGTCACCGCGGCGATTGACGCGAAGGCGGCGGGCGCCATCTCCGGCTCCGCGATTGTGAAGATCATCGAGAAGAACGTGGACAAGCCCGAGCAGATGCTGAGCGAATTGAAAGCGTTCGTGACCGCAATGAAAGCAGCGACGCGTAAAGCATAATCCCTCCACCGTCTGGCAACCCTGCCAGACGGTTACTCCTCCTTCTCCATCCTCTACAAAGGATTACGTCAAAATTGATCCCGTCGATATTTTCGGTGTGAATAGCTTTTCAAACTTTCGCGTAAGCGTATGATCTGGAATCTTTTTAGCACTAATCCTTCTGAGTTCAGAGGCTTATTCATGTCATGGCAATCCTTCAAACAGACTTACCTGGTTAAGTTCTGGTCACCTGTTCCGGCCGTCATCGCGGCAGGCATTCTCTCTACTTATTATTTCGGCATTACCGGCACCTTCTGGGCCGTCACCGGTGAATTCACCCGCTGGGGTGGGCAACTGCTGCAGCTCGCAGGCGTACACACCGAAGAGTGGGGATACTTCAAACTTATTCACCTGGACGGCACCCCGCTTACCCGCATCGACGGAATGATGATTATCGGCATGTTCGGCGGCTGTTTCGCTGCGGCGCTGTGGGCAAACAACGTTAAGCTGCGCATGCCCAAAAGCCGCGTTCGCATCATGCAGGCGGTAGTCGGGGGTATGATTGCCGGGTTTGGCGCCCGCCTGGCGATGGGCTGTAATCTGGCCGCGTTCTTTACGGGGATTCCGCAGTTCTCCCTTCATGCCTGGTTTTTTGCCGTGGCCACGGCGATTGGCTCTTACTTCGGAGCAAAATTCACCCTTCTGCCGCTGTTCCGCATTCCGGTGAAAATGACAAAAGTCAGCGCGGCGTCCCCGCTAACCCAAAAACCGGAGCAGGCAAAGCGCCGTTTCCGCCTGGGTATGCTGGTCTTTTTTGCTATGATCGCATGGGCCATTTGCACAGCGATGAATCAGCCGAAGCTTGGCCTGGCGATGTTGTTCGGCGTCGGCTTTGGCCTGCTGATCGAACGCGCGCAGATCTGCTTTACCTCTGCGTTTCGCGATATGTGGATCACCGGAAGGACGATGATGGCGAAGGCAATCATTGCCGGCATGGCGGTGAGCGCTATCGGCATTTTCAGCTATGTTCAGCTCGGTGTTGAACCGAAGATCATGTGGGCTGGCCCGAACGCGGTGATTGGCGGTCTGCTGTTTGGCTTCGGGATTGTGCTGGCGGGCGGGTGTGAAACCGGCTGGATGTACCGCGCGGTTGAGGGACAGGTGCACTACTGGTGGGTCGGGCTTGGGAATGTCCTTGGATCCACACTCCTCGCATACTTCTGGGACGACGTGTCCCCGGTGCTTGCCACAAACTGGGACAAGGTTAACCTGCTGAGCGCTTTCGGCCCTCTCGGCGGCCTGCTGGTGACTTATGCCCTGCTGCTGGTCGCTTTTTTACTGGTTGTCGCGCAGGAGAAACGCTTCTTCCGCCGTGCCGTCGTCAAAACTGAAACGCAGGAGAACGCTGCATGAAAGAGATCGTCCCCAACTATCGTCTGGATATGGTCGGTGAACCCTGCCCGTATCCGGCGGTTGCCACGCTTGAGGCACTGCCGCAGCTTGAAAAAGGTGAAATTCTGGAGGTGGTGAGCGATTGTCCGCAATCCATCAACAACATTCCGCTGGATGCAAAAAACCACGGTTATACGGTGCTGGATATCCAGCAGGATGGCCCAACCATTCGCTATCTGATTCAAAAATGATCGCTAAGGGCCTCGCAAGGGGCCTTTATCCTATTGAATTATAAGCCATGTTGATCCACGGCAAAAACGCGATTTTTGACTTAAGTAAAATCTCATTTCCCTGTTGAAGGAGGTTTTCGCGGTTTGATGTATTTACGAGCTTTACTGGTTTTCGCCTTATTCATTCCCTTCCACGCACTGTCCCTGAATTTTTCTTCGACCTTCCTGCGTCTTAATTGCCCGGAAAGAGGACTTGTCGAGGTTATTCTGCACGTCTATGACCATACTCAGGAACGATGGCGCGGTCATTTTGAAACTGGCGCGGGTCATAAACGTGTGGGTGATACCGAAATTATCCCGTTTGCCAACGGTGATATTCTCTTCCATTCCCTGTCCAGCGACGCTTTCAGCTATTTATATGATGGGGAAAAGATCCTGAGGCACTGCGTAAAGCTTGATGAGCGGCAGGTTTATCCGTCGTTTTGAAGCGAGCAAAGCAAACTGGCCACCCTGTGGCCAGTTTGACGGGGATCAGAAACGATAACCCGCAGAGAACATGAACACCCACGGATCCAGACGCGTATTGATGCTTTGCTGCTCGCCGCCCGCCTTGAAGCGTACGTCCGTATCAATATCCATATACCAGACCGAGGCGTTGATCAGCCAGTCGCGGTTAATCAGATAGTCCAGACCAACCTGCCCAGCCATACCCCACGAGTCTTTCAGGCTGAGATCGGAGAGTCCTGCTTCTTTGCCGGTATCGTTGAATTTCTCATCGAAGAAGGTGGTGTAGTTCACACCCGCGCCAATATATGGACGCACCTTGCTGCTGGCATCGCCAAAGTACCATTGCGCCATCAGCGTTGGCGGTAAATGGTGAACCGTGGCGATATCACCGGTCGCACCAAGACCGACACGGTGACGGAACGGCGTTGCCGCCAGAAGCTCAACCCCAACGTTATCCGTCGCCATCCAGGTGAATGTTAAACCTAACTGGGTGTTGTTACTGACGTTAAAACCGCCCATCCCCAGTACGTTATCCGATCCTTCAGTTGGGCGAACCGTAGCCGAACCGGCACGAACAAAGAATTCGCCTGCTTCATGCGCATACGCGCCGCCAGAGAGACTGCTTAATACAAGGGCTGCCACCGCTAATTTTTTCATATCCGCTCCATCGTTGTGGTTTTAATCGCGGATGAGAATATACTCACAAAAGAGTAATAAGTGATCTGCCACAGATCACATTAAAACCAGTAAGTTAACATTCATTGATCTGGGTTAATTTTTTGTGGCGCTTTGAAAAGCAATAAGTTGTTTCTATGTCAATTTTTGGCATTTCACAGTTACAAAATTTTCTCTTTTCCCCCTCTTGCTCTTCCTCTGTCGGCTGGATAATTTATCGCTCTCACAAGTTGATTTGATGCGTTCTTTTTTGCAGGTGTGCCATGAGTGAAGTTAACCCGTGCATGACGTGCGGAGCCTGTTGTGCGTATTTTCGAGTCTCTTTCTACTGGGCTGAAGCCAGCGATGGCGGCGGTACCGTTCCGGTTCATCTTACTGAGCCGTTAACCCCCTTTCTGCGCTGCATGAGCGGCACCAATCAAAAGCAGGCCCGCTGCGCGGCCTTACAAGGTGAGCCCGGGGTTTCGACCCGGTGCGCAATCTATGAGGATCGCCCCAGCCCGTGCCGGGAATTTGCCATGTCGGGGAAAGATGGGCAGGTCAACGAAGCCTGTAATCGCGCCCGCGCGCGCTTTGGATTACCGCCGCTTTACAAAGATATGCTTTTCCATACAAGCCTTGATGCTGCCACAGCAGGTTCATCCGGTGTACAATTGCCGGCTAATTAACACCTGCAATACTCAAGGAGAGTGCATGTCTATCACGGCGAAGTCTGTCTACCGTGACACGGGAAATTTTTTCCGCAATCAGTTCATTACCTTTTTACTGATCGCGTTGCTTTGCGCCTTTATCACTGTGGTGCTGGGTCATGCGTTCTCACCGAGTGAAGAACAGATTGCCAGCCTGAGCCAGGGCGACCATCTTGCAGGAAGCGTGGGGCTATTTGAACTGGTGCAAAACATGACGCCAGAGCAGCAACAAATTCTGCTGCGGGCGTCTGCCGCATCCACGTTTTCTGGCCTGATTGGTAACGCCATTCTGGCGGGCGGCGTTTTGCTGATGATCCAACTGGTGTCGGCGGGCCACCGGGTCAGCGCCTTGCGGGCAATTGGCGCCAGCGCGCCGGTCTTACCTAAGCTGTTTATCCTGATCTTTTTAACCACCATGCTGGTGCAGATGGGAATTATGCTGGTTGTGGTGCCGGGCGTCTTACTGGCTATTGTGCTCGCTTTTGCCCCAGTAATGGTCGTGCAGGATAAAATGGGAATTTTTACCGCGATGCGCAGCAGCATCCGACTCGCATGGGCTAATATGCGTCTGGTGGCTCCCGCAGTCATTGCCTGGCTGCTGGCAAAAACGCTCCTGCTCCTGTTTGCACCGAGTTTTGCGGTATTAACCCCGAACGTTGGCGCGGTGGTCGCGAATACACTGAGCAACCTGATTTCAGCGGTGCTGCTTGTCTATCTGTTCCGCCTGTATATGTTAATTCGTCAGTAACCCTGATGCCGGGTGCATGACAGGGCCCGGCTCAACAAAGAAGATGGAATCACAGAATGAAGCAGTTTCTTGATTTTTTACCGCTGGTGGTCTTTTTCGCGTTTTACAAACTGTATGACATTTATGCTGCCACCACAGCGCTGATTATTGCGACAGCGGTTGTGCTGATCTACAGCTGGGTTCGCTACCGTAAAGTTGAGAAAATGGCGCTGGTAACGTTCGTCCTGGTCGCCGTATTCGGTGGGCTAACCCTCTTCTTCCACAATGATGAATTTATCAAGTGGAAAGTTACGGTGATCTACGCGCTGTTTGCGGGTGCGCTGCTCATCAGCCAGTGGGTGATGAAAAAGCCGCTGATCCAGCGCATGCTCGGCAAAGAGCTGACGCTGCCTCAGGAAGTCTGGTCGCGCCTGAATATCGCCTGGGCCGTGTTCTTTATCCTTTGCGGTCTTGCCAATATCTATATCGCTTTCTGGCTGCCACAGAATATCTGGGTCAACTTCAAGGTCTTCGGCCTGACGGCCCTGACGCTGATATTCACCCTGCTAAGCGGCATTTATATCTATCGCCACATGCCGCAGGACGACAAGCACTGATTGCTGACTGACCAGAACGTGTTCGACAGGCGTTCTGGTCTATTCTCTCCGCTGTGAAATCATAGTAGCATCCCGCCTGAAGTCTTCCGTTATGAGTTAAAACAATGACAACAAATAACGCCCCTCAGGGCGAACTGGTTTTACGCACACTGGCAATGCCCGCTGACACCAATGCCAATGGCGATATTTTTGGCGGCTGGCTGATGTCGCAGATGGATATGGGCGGCGCAATTCTGGCAAAAGAGATTGCTCACGGACGCGTGGTGACCGTGCGGGTGGATGGAATGACCTTCCTGCGCCCGGTTGCGGTAGGTGATGTGGTTTGCTGTTACGCCCGCTGCGTAAAGCGCGGCAATACATCCATCTCCATCAACATTGAAGTCTGGGTGAAGAAAGTCTCTTCTGAACCGATTGGACAGCGCTATAAAGCAACTGAAGCGCTGTTTATTTATGTCGCTGTCGATAGCGAGGGTAAACCTCGTCAGCTTCCGCCAGCCTGAATGGCAGGCAAAAAAAAGCCTCCTTTCGGAGGCTTTTTTTATTCCATCTGCGCCCCGCCGTTCAGGCGGAAAACAATGTTCACGATCAGTCCGCTTCCCGGTTTACCGGGTTCGTAGCGCCATCTGCGCATCGCCGACTTCACTTCGCGCTCAAACATATTAGAAGGTTGCGCAGACAGGATTTCCACGTTATCCACGCGGCCATCCGCAGTGACGTCAAATTTCACCCGTACGCGACCTTCAATACGCAAGGCCTGAGCCCGCGCCGGATACTGAGGCTGATTACGGCTCAACGCACGTGGGCCCGCTGGTGCGGCAACCGTCGGCTTCGCCGCCGGTGCGCTGTTATTCATGACCGGACGCGAAGGCGCTGCATTCTCGACCGGCTGGGTCGCGCGCGGTTCAACCGGGCGTTCTTCACGTTTAGGACGCTCCTCGACCTTCTTCACCGGCTTTGGCTTCGGCTTAGGTTTTGGCTTCGGTTCAGGTTTGTGGATCACCACCGGTGCCTCCTTCGGTGGCTCCGGTACAGGCTCGGGTTCCGGTTCAGGCTCAGCAACCGGCTGTGGCGGTGGTGGCGCAACCTGCGGCGGTTCGAGATCCGCTGGCGAGACCATGGTTACCGAGATCGGCTGGGCGGGTGCGGGCATTTCAATAACCTGATGAACCGAGGTGTAGAGCAAACCCGCCATGACGGCACCGTGAATCACGACGGACAACAGCGTCGGCCAGGGAAAGCGGCGAGGTAAATCAAGGGTCATCGAAGTCATAATCATCAACGTTAAAAAACCGGACCCTGATTTTAAATGCAAATAGCAATCATATTCAATAAGACACTTTGTTCTGGCGCAATTTAAGCGCAGGAGTGGTCAAAAAAAGGACATCCAGATCGGGGTATTAACGTTGTTTTTATCTTTACATTGCAGTCAATTGCCCTTTCACATAACGTAACTGACACTTTATAACGCTTAAGGAGCTTCACCGTGCTTTACGTGATTTACTCTGAAGATGTCGCTGATTCCCTCGAAAAACGCCTCTCTGTTCGCCCTGCCCATCTGGCTCGCCTGCAGCTGCTCCAGGACGAAGGCCGTTTGCTGACCGCAGGTCCAATGCCTGCTGTTGACAGCAATGACCCGGGAGCCGCCGGTTTTTCTGGCTCCACGGTTATTGCTGAGTTTGAGTCTATTGAAGCGGCGCAGGCCTGGGCTGACGCAGACCCATACGTTGCGGCGGGTGTGTATGCGAAAGTGACGGTGCGACCGTATAAGAAAGTGTTCTGAGGTAAAAAGGCTCCCTCAGGAGCTTTTGTGAACGCTTCAACACAATGAAATAAAAGGATTTATTTCCGGTCACGTCCACATGTTGACCACATCGATACTAAAAGCCCCGCATCTTCGGGGCTAATACTTAGATTTTGGCTAAGCGTAACTAGGGTCTTTCTGCAGTCATGCAAGAGGCTACAAAGTTGTGTTTTTATTAATAGTTATAAACATACAATCAATGCAACCGTAAGAGATTTTTCAACGAAGAATGTAAATTCGTTGTTCTAAATGTAGGTTGATCATAACTCAGACGCATGTAACCGTCTATTTCATCCAATCGCATATTTTTGTTTAAAGAAATATCTGTTTCATATAACAGTTTAAGAATACTAGTAAAATCATGACCATTACATATTGAAAAATGCTCTGGAGACATTATTTCAAGTTTACGCATTTCATTGTGCAATTCATACTCACATAACCCGGCATAAGCTCTATTCTTAGCCAAGATATGACGCACGAAGGCAATTTCATCTATAATTACCTCACTGCCATTTATGGTAATAAACTCTCTAAAATTCATTCCCTTAAAAATTAGATTACTGCGAGTAAGATAGCTGTACCACTTCAACAAGCCGACACGATAGCATACACAAAGAATATTTTCTTTAACCTTACGGCAAAATGATTCTGCTAAATCACCTTGAACAAGTTTACGCTTTGTGTGCGACATTATAAATTTATCGACTACGCCACCTTTAACTAGCATCATTTCTAAATCATGGGCATCTGTATAAAATACTCCTTCATAAGTTATTCCACTTAATCCATCAAAATCAGCATCGCACACGCCGTAAACAGCATCATTCCCAGCTTGTCGCAACTCATTCACTGCAGATATAACTTCTCTTTTACCATTTTCTGGAGATTCATATATCAATCGATTGTCTAACCGATAGGTATTGAAAAATCTTATATCAGTAATCCCTTCTACAACAATTAGTATGCTATGACGATGCATTTCATTATTAAACATTAACCTCACACTACTAAGCCAATTATCTTCGCTAAGAGCATCACGTAACGATATCATTATTCATTACCTTCTGAAGATTGTTGCTTTCCATCCTTATTTTTAATCATCTCATAAAGATCATAAGTCAAGTCCCAATTTTTACTGATAACCTGAGGAGAATGTGTAGCGATAATCACTTTCTCATATTGATTTATTTTTTGTATTTTCTTAAGTGAATCCAAGAAAGTTTGTTGCCAAGCAACATGCAGCGATATCTCAGGCTCGTCGATTAGGATTACTTTTTGAGAAACGAGATCAAAAATAAGATTAAATAGAAGCACCACTTGGTTCTGTTCACCTGATGAAAGCATATTTCGGTCAATCGAATCGCCGTTTAAACTTTCGAAATAAAAACCATTCTCTCTATCAATCATCACTTTTTTAAATGCTAGGATCTTTTCATGCAATATTGTTTCAAATAGATCAATTTTTTGATGTAACATCTGGAACGGTGATAATTTTCCGAGCGCATCTTCAATATAAAGATCTAAAACGCCTAAATATTCATTACTACTATAGAGGCTTGTGCTTTTTTCAGGCATGAGGTCATTCTCGCCCTGAATAAGACCATACCTCATATAATGGCGACGTTTATCTTGTATACCATTTAGACGCGCTTGAATATTCTCTGATGAAAATCGCTTTTGTTGTTCTAAACGATCAAACAATCTAATTGGAAATGTTGCATCCAATCTTTGAGATAATTCGGCGGAATCATCTTGAGCACTTTCCATTAAATCTTTTAATTTTCTTGCACATAAATCGATTACAGTTTCATCATCAGCCTTGACCTGTAATCGGTCAGCACAAATAAAGGAAACGTCTTCACTCGATGTAATCGCACTTAATAGTTTGGAAGTTAGGGGTTTATCAGGTTGGGGTTTTTGTTTCGGTTTAGCCTCCCCTCCATTCCAACGTATATAGAAAACCTCCTCCATGCTAGGCTCAGCTTTTTCTAACTTTAGCTTCTCAGTGAGAGTTTTTCCAGAGTGATTATCTAGATGATTCAATATCAAAGTGTCTTTCTTAGCATCTTGCGTAATCTGAACAGAACCACCTTGATAATCAATTTTAACAGAACCGAATTTTAGTTTACAAAATATGTTTAATTCGTTAGTAATGATACTATTTATAATCTTCAAAATCATCGTCTTACCATACCCATTAGGACCTGTAAGCATAGTAATCTCATGATGATCTAGCGGAATCTCATAATCCAGAAGTCCAAATAACTTATCAATTTTCAGATGAATTAATTTCAAGTCGAATTCCTTATACTGACGATAGATATTAACTAAAGATTAATGATTGAGTAACTTCATGTGATATGCAATATACCACATGAATTATTATCATTGGTAACACAAATCAGTATCTAACATGCTATGACTATCATCTTAAATCCACTGCATTTGATGCTGACCTGACGATGTCGGATGAGGCGGCGCCGGCACTATTTCACCCGGTGAAACGATAAACCGCTCGACCGTCTCAGTAGTGACAAACGTGCAACTGCAATTGATGTTTGTACACTGGTGATAACGCTCTTTGGTCGTGTCAGTAAAATAGCGACTTGTGCGGGCGTGAGCGGCAAAATGGCATTTTGGACAGTGAAACATGGCGAGCACCTCATTTAATTTCCGATGCGCTAACTTTACCAAACTTACCCTTACATAACAAATAGTTAAATATATATCATTGTTCTAATTCTTCGCTTTCATACTCCACATCCGCAACCTTAACCTCAAGCTCTAAGCCCGTCGTGTAGCCGCTCCCGTTAAGGTTATGCACCACCCGGCTGATTATCCATTCCTGCTCGTCTATGACGCGCTTAAACCCTTTCACCGCGATTGGCGTTTCAGGAAATAAATCTGCCCGGCCAATCGCCAGCGAGATTGAAAACTCCGCAACGCCTCGCTGCAGCTTGTCCCACTTCGCCTGAGCGGCGCGCATGGCCTGCGCCTTTGTCGCGTAGATGGTTGTAAGCTCCAGCACGTTGTCAGCCTCACCGGCCATGTACTCGCCCTCGCGCGCTTCCTGCTCTTTCTTGGCTATGGCCTTTGCCGGGGCTTTGGTCGCTTTCGGGTGCTGCAGTGCGCGGAGGTGCTTCTCTTTGGGCTTACGCTTGAGCTTCACCTTTTGCTTTTGCGGCTTGGGGTCTTTGGTGTGCAGCCACTTTGCCGTCACGCCGGTATAGGCTTCCCGGTCAGCAATGGTAAACTGATGACGATCGCCGTCCCCGCGCTCAAGCGTCATCTGCGGAATGGGCTTTCCGCTGGCCGTCTTACCGCTCCCCGCTTTCAGGAATAACCGTTTTCCCGCTTTTACCGAAACCGACGCCCCGTTCCGGTCAGCCAGGCGGGACAGAAACACCGCGTCGGATTCCTGCGACTGGTCAATGTGAGGCACGGCGACGGCTTTCAGCGTGTCGGCCACGCTGGCGGCCAGCTTATTGCGTACCGCAATCGTTTCAACAATTTTCCCGAGCGTGGTGTCATGCCATGACTGTTCCCGGCGAGAGTTCAGCGTCCCGCGAAAATCGGCGCTTCGCCCCCGGATGGTCAGCGTATCAGGCGCGCCCTGTGCTCGATTTCGTCGACCGTGAACTTCCCTTTTTTTATCAGCGCGGAATCCTGCCAGCCTAACCACAGCGTCAACGTTGCGCCGCGCGGTGGCATTGCTATCTGACCATCAGTGTCATCGAGCTCGATATCGAGCTGCTCGGCCTCGAATCCGCGATTGTCGGTCATGGTCAGGCTGATATGGCGGTCGCTAAAATCCTGCGTGATATCCTCGTTATCCAGCTTGAGCATAAACGCCGGGGCTATTTTCGCCCCGGCCTGAATATCCATTCCCGTAATAGTCATTTATGGCTATCCGCAAAACGATGACCACCAGTGGCCGCAGCGCCACCTATGAAGCCAGTCGCAGCGAGGAAGCCAGCCACGCGGATATCGCGTGGGCAACCATGCACGCGCTGTTAAACGAGCCGCTTTCCGCCGGTAGCGGTATGCAATCAAGCTCCATTCTGGATATTAACTAAGATGAAAAAACGCCAAAAGAAACAGCCAAAACAGACCAGCATGACCGCCAGCGCGCCGCAGAAAATGGAGGCGTTCACCTTTGGAGAGCCGTCACCCGTTCTGGATCGCCGCGACATCCTCGACTATGTCGAGTGCATCAATAACTGCAAATGGTACGAGCCGCCGGTTAACTTCTCGGGACTGGCAAAAAGCCTGCGCGCTGCCGTGCACCACAGCTCCCCGATTTACGTCAAGCGCAACATACTTACCAGCACCTTTATCCCTTACCCGTTGCTGTCGCGTCAGGACTTCAGCCGCCTTGTGCTTGATTATCTGGTCTTTGCAAACGGCTATCTCGAAAAGCGCATGAGCGTGACTGGCCAGCTCATGAAGCTGGTAACCTCACCGGCCAAATACACCCGCCGTGGCGTGGAGGATGGCGTTTACTGGTACGTGTCGAGCTTTACCCACCCGCACCAGTTCGCCCCCGGTTCGGTGTTTCATCTGCTTGAGCCCGATATCAATCAGGAGCTCTACGGGATGCCGGAATACCTGAGCGCGCTCAATTCCGCCTGGCTGAATAAATCCGCCACGCTGTTTCGCCGCAAGTATTACCAGAACGGCGCGCACGCGGGTTACATCATATACGTGAACGACGCGGCACAGAGCAGCACCGACGTCGAGGCGCTGCGCTCCGCGATGCACGACTCGAAAGGACTCGGGAATTTCAAAAATCTGTTTTTCTACGCCCCGAGCGGGAAACCGGATGGCATCAAGATTGTGCCGTTGAGTGAAGTCGCTACGGAGGAAGATTTTTTTAACATCAAGAAGGTGAGCGCCGCTGACCTGCTCGATGCGCACCGCGTGCCGTTCCAGCTCATGAGCTGCAAGCCTGAAAATATCGGCTCGATGGGCGATATCGAGAAGGTGGCGCGGGTATTTGTACGTAACGAGCTGACGCCGCTGCAGGAGCGGTTTAAAGAGATTAATGATTGGTTAGGAATGGTGGTGATCCGCTTTAAGGATTACAGCATCGATACCGACTAAACCCGCCCAAAATGCCGCCTCCGGGCGGCACACTCTCAAAGCACGTTAGACGGCGCGCACGCGACGCAATCACTACCGCATCACATTGAGCGCCTTCCACAGCGCAGCACGCCACCACGACGCGCACAGACGCGCAAAATAAATCCTGTCACCACGTCTGGCGCGCAGTGCTATCCCCGCCTCGCCTGCCCGCTTTATGGGTCGGTTTTAATGCAGTTGCACTTCGCCATACAACCCTGAGCTGCCTACATTGAAATGGATGACCGCGGTTGAAAAAAGTCATGCATTTCCATGCAATACAATGCAAAGAAATGAAGAATATGATACTGATCTCTATGTCAGGTCTTTCTCGTAGCGTACAGATGAGTCTGACCGTAGGCTGACATTTAGAGACTTACCCCAAAATATAGGTGACTATCCATGGCAGGTGAAACAGAAAATATTTCAAAAATGGCAGAAAAATTATCTTCTGATTTATTTAGATGGTTTAAATGGGACCTCGTTGGTACAACTAATGAGAATTTCCCATGTATGAAAAAAGAACAACATAAGGCTAAATCAGGTACTCATCCAACAGATGTGGTTTTTTCCTACAAAGACCCCTATCTGAATAGAACTGTTTTTTTAAACACTGATTTAAAGAGTTATGTTAAAGGTTCTATCACTTCAACTTCAATGCGGAAAGCCTTGGTGTCATTAGCCAATTCAATAGACTGTGCCGAAGGTAGTAAGGAATGGAAAGAACGGTACTCTTATCAAAGCGGATCCTCTGAGGTCAGAGGTATGTTATTTGTTTATAATCATGATGGTGATTTCGACCAATCTTTTTATGATGTATTTTACCAGTCTCACGTTTCAGAAACGGATAAAATACAACGAGGTATAAATCTTGACAATATACCTTTAAAACAAGGTCAAAAAATACATATAATCGAACCAAGAACGATAAATTATCTTCAATCCATAATCTCTGACTTATCTCATTTAAGCCATAAACGAGAGTTTCCACTCGGTAGAAATTATCAGTTCTTTTATCCTGATTTATCATTGCATAAAGTCAGTGGCTCTCCTGAAGATCATCCAGCAACAGTCGAATTATTAACCGACCCATTTCTTATTATTAAACACAATGATGTTAAGCATTGTAATGAAGACACAGAAAAGTGGGAAAAGACATTTGACCACGGATATGTAATTTACTACAACGGCGAAGGAAAAAATGAATTAGAGTTCATTTATATACTAGATACATTATCAAAATATCAACTTCTTGATGGCAATGAAAAAATAAGAATCAGGATCGTTCATCCAAATATATTTAAAGATGTGCGCAGCATTTTTATGCGAGCTAAAGAAACTTATTCTAGAGAATGGGGTTTTGACGAACACAAACAAAAAATAATAAACACAATTGACTTTCACCAAGTGGAATTTACCAAACCTCGATTTAGTTCAGTTGAAATTGGTTGGGAACGATAATAATGAAAATCGGTTTATATAGTGTAAATGACAAGGCTATGTTTGATGCGCTAAATCAAACAAAGGTTACTCATGAAGATATGAAAAGCCTTTTCTTCAAAAGAGGTACAATCATATCCAAAGAGACGAAACGTAAAGCTTTAGCATTAGATTTTTCAAAAAACTATCATGGATATGATGATTTCGAATATCTTTCTGGAATTCTTGGTTCAGTCGGAAGAAGAGAGAAATTATCTATTAACATTGTTAACACCTCTATTAAAAAAGATGATATGGAGGCAACTCTAAAATCCATTTGCGAAGATCTCCAAAAGGAAGGTGATATAACAAACATAACTTTCACCGAAAAAGGATTCGATGTATCAGTAAAATATGTAAAATTAGACTATAAAATGAGTGAATTCCGCCAGTCATCATCTCGCGAAGCTAAAATCCAAGTCGAAATTAATGAGACTGGAGAATATATCACTCGTTTTCCGCAGAATGCTAAGGCCAGAGATTTTAACGACCGTCTCATTGGAAAGATTAAAGAAGAGAATCAAGAAGCTCAAGCCAGCTTAGAAGAGATATCGCTTGAAACTGTTAAAGATCACACTGAGCGAAGTAATTTCTTTAAGCAATTGATTATCAGCATGCCTAACTATAAATGTATAGATGTTTCAGATGTTTATGTAACCCACCCTATTTTAGAGGCAAAAAAACATCCTAAACAAGATAATGAACCTGTTGATGACGATGAACATGATGATGATGACGATGATACTGTCATTGACACTGGTTATCATATATCCAAGGCATCACTCAAAGGTCGCGGCGTACTGGAATCACCAGAACTAAAAGAGTTATTAAGTAAAGGTTTTTACATTACTAAGATTGTTTGGATTTCAGTAGTAGAGCACTTCAAAGATTCCGATAAATATGAATTCGAAGCTCAATTCGTGGACCCCGACAATTGTAAATTGTTTTCTTACTTAGTTCGCGGTCTCTACAAGTACAAAAAAATAAATGATTACACTCACCGCCAAAATGTAGATAAAGAAAAAGAGAATGTGTTATTATTATCCATAGAAAATACAGCTCGAGCTATTTCTGGGAAAATAGTTTCCTCGCATACACTTGAGGTTGTCACTGAATAATAAAAGGAGTTGCTATGAAAACAAAATGGTTTAATGCCAACTTCCCAGCAGGACTTGATGGGTTATATAAATCTATCATTGACACTCCTTTTGACAGTGATAAAGGATGGGGTTTTAGCATTAACACATATGAAGAAAATTTTATATCATCAAAGTATGTTGAAAGAATTGAAGTACGTGAAATCATCACTGATCCATATGGTAATGAAACTGAGTTTGAACACTTCAAATATATCCATTTTAACTTTTGGTTTTGTAGAGCACATAATGATAGATTTATTCTTATTATTGAATCTCCACCAAGAAGCATAAAAAGCTTTATATCAAATGTTATTAAGGCAACGGAGTCTGACTTTAACGTTTCGTTACTAACTATAAAAATTGATGATTTCATTCAATTGCTTACACCTCAGTTCGAAAAAGTGCAAGTTCATAAAGCCAAATTGAAAGATTTAACTTTCAACAAACATACTTCTGGTATTTTGGAACTTGAGTCTTCAAGCGATGCTATTGATGAGATTAAGAATATCTTCAAGAATGCTAAATTCACCATCGATAAAGTAAAACTTAATGTAAAGAACAATGCTGGTTATGAATCTTTGGAGGTAAACTCCAATGGTTCCATTAACTTTCCAGAAGAAATATTCGAAGAAATATTCTCTACTGTAACCAACTTCGCCTCTTAGATTTAATTTACTACTAAGCACTCTGAAATTACCTCAGAGTGCTTATAATTAAAATCTAACATTTCTACTCGTTCAAGCACAACCTGCTCATCTAGCTCTCTATCCACTTAGCTCTCACAATAAGTACTGTGTAAATACACGGTGTTATGTATAACAAAGGGAGGAAAGTAAAAATATCACGCACATATTCATTTTATGTGTATGATAATTACCTATCTGGATTATCTTGGTTGTCATTGTTTCCACTCCGATTGTGTTGAAGCCCCCGGCCACTCATCAACAACCGCATAACTGAATTTTTTCTCGCCGTAGGTCACCGTCGCACCTCGCGCCAGTACATCCAGCTCCCACCGTTCCGGCGTGATGCCGTGCTGTGCGAGGTCAATCCGGATGCGTGATATCTGGTCGCGCTGCGATTTTGTCAGGCGCGCTGAAGGTGCTAATGGTGGTCAGAGTGTCCACAATGTGTCCACACCCTAGCCGCTTTTTATGGCTTTTGACTGCTAGTAGTAAAACGTGAAGCCTTGTCTGGCGCGGCTTTCCAGCTACGCCAGACATTAAAAAGGCTCCCGCAGGAGCCTTTCTTCACATCAATGCAGTGACGCTAACCGCGCCGCAAACCCGACAAACAGCAGCCCTATCAGCCCGTTCCCCAGCTTTGCCAGTTTCTTTTTGGTTTTCAGATAACGCGTAACAAACGCCCCAGAGAAGATCAGGAAGCTCATGTACATAAAGCTAATCAGCTCAAGCGTGGTAGCGAGGATCAGGAAAGAGGTCCCGGTATTTTGCGCATTCACGTCGATAAACTGCACAAAGAACGAAACGTAGAACAGAATCGCTTTTGGATTGGTCAGGCTCAGGACGAGGGAGCGTTTCATGATCGTGCTGGCAGGCTCGGTTCCGCTCTCTTGAGTATTATTCTGACGTGTGATCACCGACCAGAGCATTTTTCCGCCCAACCACAGCAGATAGAAAGCCCCGAGATAGCGCACGATATTAAAGAGTACGGGGGTCGTCTGGATCAATGCCGCAACACCCGCCCAGGCCAGGAACATCAATACCGCATCACCGATAAACACGCCGGTCGCGGCAAGATACCCTTTTTTAACACCGTGACCGATCCCCGTTTTCAGCACAAACAGGGTGTTTGGCCCGGGAACCAGCACGATAAAAAATGCGCCAACAACATACGTCCAGAAATTCAGTACACCAAACTCCGCAAACACCTCTCCCTCCTTTTGCTAAAAATAACCAGAATATCGCCGCAATAACGATATTCGCAAAATAAGACAAAATATAATCAGCGGGCACCTTGCGGTGCCCTCATGGGTTTCAGATATCCTGGACTGCGAACAGCAACGCATTGCGGTGCCGGGTCAATCCACATTTTCTGATGGCGTGGATACGCATATTGCGGCGGGATTGTGCTTCCAGCCAACGAGCCTTGCGACGACTCACCTGTCGCAACATACGCCAGCGCCCTACTTCTGTTCTACTGCGCTTCATGTCTACAACTCTTTCTCAAACAGAGCCGCCATTATAAACCCAACCCGGCAGCAAACCAGCGCTTTTACCTGGCGTTTTTATTTGCCAGATGAATCCTGATGCGTACACTCATAACAATACGCTTTCAAAAGGATTTTTTTATCTATGACAACCTTCTACACCGTGGTGAGTTGGCTGGTCATTCTGGGATACTGGCTGTTAATCGCGGGTGTGACGTTACGCATCCTGATGAAGCGCAGAGCCGTACCCTCTGCCATGGCCTGGCTTCTGATCATTTATATCCTCCCACTGGTGGGAATTATTGCCTATCTCTCTTTCGGTGAGCTTCATCTGGGTAAACGCCGTGCCGAGCGGGCGCGCGCAATGTGGCCTTCCACCGCGAAGTGGCTTAACGATCTCAAAGCCTGTAAGCATATCTTTGCCGAGGAGAACAGCAGCGTCGCCTCCTCGCTGTTTAAGCTCTGCGAGCGCCGCCAGGGGATTGGCGGCGTTAAGGGCAATCAGCTCCAGCTTCTGACGTCGTCCGATGATGTCATGCAGGCGTTAATCCGCGATATTCAGCTGGCTCGCCATAATATTGAGATGGTGTTTTATATCTGGCAGCCCGGCGGCATGGCTGACCAGGTCGCTGAATCCCTGATGGCGGCCGCACGCAGGGGGATCCACTGCCGTCTGATGCTGGACTCCGCGGGCAGCGTGGCATTTTTCCGTAGCCCCTGGGCGGGCATGATGCGTAACGCCGGTATAGAGGTGGTTGAGGCACTGAAGGTGAATCTCCTGCGCGTGTTTCTGCGCCGGATGGACCTTCGCCAGCACCGTAAAATGGTCATGATCGATAACTATATTGCCTACACCGGCAGTATGAACATGGTTGACCCGCGCTTCTTTAAACAGGACTCCGGCGTCGGGCAATGGGTGGATCTGATGGCGCGAATGGAGGGGCCGATTGCCACCTCGATGGGGATCGTTTACTCCTGCGACTGGGAGATAGAAACCGGCAAGCGTATCCTGCCGCCACCGCCGGATGGCAATATTATGCCGTTTGAAGAGGCCAGCGGTCATACAATTCATACCATCGCCTCCGGACCAGGCTTCCCGGAGGACTTGATTCACCAGGCGCTGCTGACGGCAACCTACTCCGCGCGTGAATATCTGATCATGACGACGCCCTACTTTGTCCCCAGCGATGATCTGCTGCACGCGATTTGTACCGCAGCGCAGCGCGGCGTCGATGTCAGTATCATTCTGCCACGCAAAAATGACTCCCTTCTGGTGGGCTGGGCCAGCCGTGCCTTCTTTAGCGAACTGCTTGCCGCCGGGGTGAAAATTTACCAGTTTGAAGGCGGGCTCCTGCACACCAAGAGCGTGCTGGTCGACGGCGAATTAAGCCTGGTGGGCACGGTTAACCTTGATATGCGCAGCCTGTGGCTAAACTTTGAAATCACCCTGGTGATTGATGACGCCGGCTTTGGCGGTGACCTGGCGGCGGTTCAGGATGACTATATCTCCCGCTCGCGGCTGCTGGATGCCAGGCTGTGGGTAAAACGTCCGTTATGGCAGCGAATAGCTGAACGACTGTTTTACTTCTTTAGTCCGTTGCTGTAAAACGTGCCCAACGATGTTAAACAGGTAGTCATCATGGAAATGGATCTGAACAATCGCCTGACCGAAGACGAAACGCTCGAGCAGGCCTATGACATTTTTCTCGAACTGGCGGTTGATAACCTCGATCCCGCAGACGTGATCCTCTTTAATCTGCAGTTCGAAGAGCGCGGCGGTGCCGAATTGTTCGACCCTTCAGAGGACTGGGCCGAACATGTAGATTTCGACCTGAACCCTGACTTCTTTGCCGAAGTGGTTATTGGGCTGGCTGATGAAGACGGCGGTGAAATTAACGACATTTTTGCGCGCGTCCTGCTGTGTCGAGAGAAAGACCACAAGCTGTGCCACATACTCTGGCGCGAATAATAAAAAGGCTGCGATAGCAGCCTTTTTTATTTAATCCGGTAACGCGCTTCCGCAGCGGTTGCAAAACCGCGCGCTGTGTTCATGATCGGCCTGGTGGCAGTTCGGACATTTGCGCCGCTGTTTATGGTTCTGAAACGCGCTGCTCATGTGCGTGGTAATAAGCCCCGTCGGAATGGCAATTACCGAATACCCAATCAGAATCAGCACGGATGCCACAATCCGTCCCAGCGGCGTATGGGGCGTGATATCGCCATACCCCACGGTCGTAACGGTCACTATCGCCCAGTAGACGGAAGCGTTGAGCGTCGTGAAGCCATATTTCGGCCCTTCGATCAAATACATCAGCGCGCCAAAAACAATCATCACGATGGCAATAAACGAATAGAACAGAATAAGCTGATGGCGTGCGCTGACGATCGCGCTCCAGAATACGCGCAGCGACGGCATAAAGCGCAGTAACTTCAGGATACGCAAGACCCGAATAACGCGCATCGCTCGCCAGGCGAAAACATAGTTGAGGCTGATCTCCGGCCACAGCCACATCACATAGAGCGGCAGGATCGTCGCTAAATCAATAAAGCCCCAGAAGCTAAAGACGTACTTTGCCGGGTTGGGCCAGCAAACAACACGCAGAATATACTCAGCGGTAAAGACCAGGGTAATAATAAGTTCCAGCCAGACAAACGCATGCCATTCCTCAAATGTCAGGTGATATTGCGTCCCCACCCCCGATTCAATAAAGATGACCACTACGCTCAATAGCGCAAACAGCGCACACAGACCTTCAAAACGGCGTCCCGATACCGTTTCAGGATCGAATAAAAGATGATAGAGCCGCCGACGGGCTGAAGTGAATAAACGCGACACGGTAACCTCGCAAAAAAATAAGGGCTGACGTCATGTCAGCCCTTGCGATTATAGCGGGTCTACTTTCAGGCAGGAAACCGCATGTCGGAAACTGCCCTCCAGCACCGGTCGCGTTTTCGCGCATTCCGGCCCGGCCATCGGGCATCGCGTGCGGAACACGCAGCCCGACGGCGGATTGATCGGCGACGGCAATTCCCCTTCCAGAAGCTGAATCGTTTTATTCTTTTCCAGATCCGGATCGGGGATCGGCACCGCCGACATCAGCGCTTTGGTATAGGGGTGCAGCGGGTTATGGTACACCTCGTCATAGGTTCCCAGTTCCACGGCATGGCCCAGGTACATCACCAGCACGCGGTCGGAGATGTGTTTTACCACCGCCAGGTCGTGCGCAATGAAGATCAGCGACAGCCCCATTTCGCGCTGTAGTTTCTGAAGCAGGTTAACCACCTGCGCCTGAATCGACACGTCAAGCGCAGAGACCGGTTCATCACAAATAATCAGTTTCGGCTCAAGGATAAGCGCACGCGCAATGCCAATACGCTGACACTGGCCGCCTGAAAATTCATGCGGGTAACGGTTAATGAGGTTAGGCAACAACCCGACTTTGAGCATCATCGCCTTCACGCGGTCGCGGACTTCCTGACGCGGCATCTTTGGATGATAGGTGCGCAGCGGTTCGGCGATAATCTCACCGATGGTCATACGCGGGTTTAATGACGCCAGCGGATCCTGGAAAATCATCTGGATATCGCTGCGCACGTCGCGCCACTCGTCAGGCTTCATGCCCAGCAGATCTTTACCCAGCCAGGCCACTTTGCCGCCGGTGGCTTTCACCAGACCGATAATCGCACGCGCAAAGGTGGATTTACCGCAGCCGGATTCACCCACCACTCCCAGGGTTTCCCCCTCATACAAACGCAAGGTAACGCCATCTACCGCTTTCAGGGTCTTCGGCGGCTGCCAGAACCACTGCTTGCCATCTTTGATGTCGAAATGCACCTTGAGGTCGGCGATTTCGAGCAGCACGTTGCGTTTTTCATCTACTGCGTTCATACCAGCTCCTCCTGCGGCTTAAAGCAGGCGCGCAGACGGCCTGGGGCAAATTCTTCCAGCGGCGGCGCGCTGTTACAGATTTCCATCGCGTGCGGGCAGCGCGGCTGGAACGGACAGCCTTTCGGCAGTCGCAGCAGGTTTGGCGGGTTGCCCGGAATGGTGAGCAGGGACTCCCCTTCCGCATCAAGACGCGGCACCGCGTTCAGCAGGCCAATCGAGTACGGATGGGCTGGCTGATAGAACACGTCGCGCGCTTTGCCGTATTCCATGGTGCGCCCGGCGTACATCACCAGCACTTTGTCACAGATACCGGCAACCACCCCCAGATCGTGGGTGATCATGATAATCGCCGTGTTGAACTCACGCTTAAGCTCGTTCAGCAGGGTCATGATTTGCGCCTGCACGGTGACGTCCAGCGCGGTAGTCGGTTCATCGGCAATCAGCAGTTTTGGCCGGCACAGCAGCGCCATGGCAATCATCACGCGCTGACGCATACCGCCAGAGAACTCGTGCGGGAACATGCGCATGCGCTTGCGCGCTTCCGGCATTTTTACCGCATCCAGCATTTTAACGGATTCCTCAAAAGCTTCCGCTTTGCCCAGACCTTTGTGCAGCATCAGGACTTCCATCAGCTGCTCACCGACGCGCATATACGGGTTCAGGGAGGTCATCGGATCCTGGAAAATCATTGAGATCTGTTCGGCGCGAAGCTTGTTCAGCTCGAGCTCCGGCAGGTTAAGAATTTCGCGACCGTTGAATTTCGCCGAACCGCCAATCACGCCGTTAGCGGCCAGCAGGCCCATTAACGCAAATGCCGTCTGGGATTTTCCGGAGCCGGATTCACCCACGATCCCCAGCGTTTCCCCTTTGCTCAGGTTAAAGTTGAGATCGTTGACCGCAGTAACATCGCCGTCCGGGGTTTTAAAGGTCACGCGGAGGTCTTTAACATCCAGCAGAAGATTGCTCTGCTGCTGCGCCTGTGGCGCGGTGGCCGTTTCAATAATTGTCATGACGGCGCTCCTTAACGGTCTTTCGGGTCGAGGGCATCACGCAGGCCATCGCCGATAAAGTTAAAACAAAACAGGGTAACGACCAGGAAACCCGCCGGATAAAGCAGCAGCCACGGTGAAACTTCCATCGAGTTTGCGCCGTCGCTCAGCAGCGCGCCCCAGCTGCTCAGTGGCTCCTGCGTGCCCAGCCCCAGGAAGCTGAGGAAGGATTCAAACAGAATCATGCTTGGCACCAGCAGTGAGGCATAGACCACCACCACGCCCAGCACGTTAGGCACGATATGGCGAACCACGATATTACTGGTTGATACCCCCCCTACCTGCGCCGCTTCGATAAACTCTTTGCGTTTGAGGCTCAGCGTCTGGCCGCGCACGATACGCGCCATATCCAGCCAGGAAACCATCCCGATGGCCACGAAGATCAACAGGATGTTCTGGCCGAAGAAGGTCACCAGCAAAATCACGAAGAACATAAACGGGAAGGAGTTCAGGATTTCCAGGAGACGCATCATCACCGAGTCTACTTTGCCGCCAAGGTAGCCGGAAAGCGCCCCGTAAAGCGTCCCCACGATCACCGCCACCAGCGCGGCGGCGATACCGACCATCAGAGAAATACGGCCACCAATCGCCACGCGCACCAGCAAATCACGGCCGGATGAATCGGTACCGAAATAGTGGCCGGACTCCATATCAGGCGCGCTGGACATCATGCCCCAGTCCGTATCGAAATAGGTAAATTGCGACAGCATCGGCGCCAGGGTGACAAACAGCGCGATGATCACCAGCACAACCAGGCTGGCGACCGCCGCACGGTTATGCATAAAGCGACGGCGCGCGTCCTGCCAGAGGCTACGACCTTCTACTTCCAGTTTTTCACTGAAGTTTTCCAGCGCCTCGCTGTTTTTCTTACTCAACATCATGGCGTGCTCCAGCGTTAGTAACGAATTTTCGGGTCGATAACGGCATAAAGCACATCGACAACGGCGTTAAAGAGAATGGTCAGTGCGCCCACGAGGATCGTGAGGCTCAGAACGAGCGAGTAGTCACGGTTAAGCGCCCCGTTTACGAACAGTTGACCAATACCCGGCAGGCCGTAAATTGTTTCGATAACCATTGAACCCGTAATGATGCCGACGAATGCCGGTCCCATATAGGAGAGCACAGGCAGCAGCGCCGGCTTGAGCGCGTGGCGGAAGATGATCCGGCGCATCGGCAGCCCTTTCGCGCGCGCGGTGCGGATGAAGTTTGAGTGCAGCACTTCGATCATTGAACCACGGGTAATACGCGCGATACTGGCGATGTAGGCCAGCGATAATGCCACCATCGGCAAAATCATGAACTTCAATGCCCCGCCGTTCCAGCCGCCCCCGGGCAGCCATTTCAGCGTGATGGCAAATATCATCACCAGCAATGGCGCGACAACGAAGCTGGGTATGACTACCCCGGTCATTGCCACCCCCATTACGGCATAATCCCATTTGGTATTTTGTCTGAGCGCGGCGATAACGCCTGCAGTGACCCCGAGAACGACGGCAAGAATGAATGCTGCAGCACCCAGTTTTGCCGAGACCGGGAAGCTGGAGGCCACCAGATCGTTAACGGAATAGTCTTTATATTTAAATGACGGTCCAAAATCACCGTGCGCCAGCTGCTTCAGATAGTTGAAGTATTGGGTGGTGATGGGATCGTTTAAGTGATACTTCGCCTCGATGTTGGCCATGACTTCTGGCGGCAACGTACGTTCACCGGTAAATGGACTTCCCGGCGCGAGACGCATCATAAAGAAGGAAATCGTAATTAGAATAAATAACGTTGGTATCGCTTCTAGACAGCGACGCAGGATAAATTTCAACATTGCCCGTACCTTCTGGCGTGTGCCTGATGAATGTTACAAAGTAGACACAGTGGGGCAAGCCAGGCTCGCCCCACGTATTGCCATTAATGCTTGATAATATAAAGATTCTTAACGGAAATATTATCCAACGGGTCTTTACCGGTATAACCTCCTACCCACGGTTTCACCAGACGGGCGTTAACGTAGTAGTAAACCGGTACAATTGCAGAGTCTTTATCGAGCTGTTCTTCTGATTTCGCGTACAGCTCTGCGCGCTGCGCATCGTCAGACACTTTCAGGGTTTCAGCGATGATCTTGTCAAACGCCGGGCTCTTATAGTGCGCCGTGTTGTTTGAACTGTCGCTGAGCATGGTGTTCAGGAATGATGTCGGTTCGTTATAGTCCGCACACCAGCCCGCACGCGCCACGTCGAAGGTCCCCTGATGACGCGTATCGAGGAAGGTTTTCCACTCCTGGTTTTCCAGCTTAACGTTCACGCCCAAGTTTTTCTTCCAGATAGACGCGACGGCAATCGCCAGTTTTTTATGCAGATCTGATGTGTTATACAGCAGGTTGAACGTCAGCGGCTTGTCTGCGGTGTATCCTGCTTCAGCCAGCAGTTTTTTCGCTTCTTCGTTACGTTTTTCCTGCGACCATTTGAACCATTCAGGCTCAACCAGTTTCATCCCATCGGTATACGGAGGCGTGTAGCTGTACGCCGGCAGATCGCCCTGGTTTTTCACTTTGTTCACGATGATATCGCGATCCAGTGCCAGCTTCAGCGCGGTACGAACGCGCACGTCGGTGAACGGTGCTTTCTGGTTGTTGATTTCGTAATAATAGGTGCACAGATATGGATCGACGTGAACTTCTTTCGGGATCTCTTTCTTCAGCTTCTGGAACAGTTCAATCGGCATGTTGTTATAGGTCATGTCGATTTCACCGCTGCGGTAGCGGTTAACGTCGGTCACTTCGGAAGAGATTGGCAGGTAGGTGACCTGATTAATCACGGTCTTCGCGTTATCCCAGTACTGCGGGTTACGCTCCAGCACCATACGTTCGTTGACCACCCAGTCTTTCAGCTTATAGGCGCCGTTGGTCACGATATTGGCAGGCTGCGTCCATTTTTCACCAAATTTTTCCACGGCGGATTTTGGTACCGGCGAGACGGATGGGTGAACGAGCAGCTTATAGAAGTACGGAACAGGTTCGCTCAACGTCACTTCAAAGGTATTAGCATCGATCGCCTTCACGCCCAGGTCGGTGACCGGCTTTTTACCGGCGATGATGTCATCGATATTGGCGATGTGGCCATACTGCAGATAGCTCGCATACGGAGAGGCGGTATTTGGATTCGCCAGGCGCTGCCAGCTATATACGAAATCTTCGGCGGTAACCGGTGTACCGTCGGACCATTTGGCATCTTTACGCAGATGGAAGGTCCAGACTTTGAAATCTTTATTTTCCCACTTTTCTGCCACCCCCGGTGCCGGGTGGCCGTCAACGTCGGTCACCAGCAGACCTTCAAACAGGTCGCGGTTAACGTTTGACTCAGGAACGCCTTCAATTTTATGCGGATCGAGAGACTGCACTTCCGCACCGTTGTTACGCACCAGCGTCTGCTTTTCCGCCAGTTGAACACCTGCAGGAACGTCCGCAGCCATTGCAGCGTTTCCCGCGATTAGCGCAGTTAAAATCCCCGCCGCTACCAGATTTTTTTTTGTGATGATGGACATTGTGTTGGTACTCCACTCATTATAATTACTGGCTTTCGCCAGCTGTCTAATCCCCTGTTGGGGCCTGTACAGCGCAGGAGTTTTTTTTGCTGCTGTCAGGTTCTTTTTTTACTGCTTGCTATCACCGACTTTTTTATTACTGACCGCTCGTATGGCCGTCTTGCGTCGATTCTTGCCAGGCCTCCCCTGTTTGAGGCCTGTGCTGGATATCTGAGAAGAGGATTATATGAAAATAATTCTCATCTACTTGTTTTAGGCTGCAAAATAGTAGGCCGGAAAGTATCAAATGGCGTAAACACGCGCCAATACATTTTGCAAATTTGTTAAGCAATTCTCTTTTACGGCCCAGGCTGTATCGTCCTGCCCAGCCCTTCCATACGTTGATAACCCTAAAAAATACTTAAAATTCAAAATAATATGGAAGATTTTCCCTTCTGGCGCGTCGCTGCATTATCATCGGGTAGTTTTGTACGAAAATTTAACAATTGATTATTATTTAGCACATTCATCTAACGAAATGTTGAAATTACTAATATCATTTCGGTTATCCCGCAGCAAGCCCAAGACTATCGTGTGAGTAAAATAACAGTGCGTTCGAAGATTTTCTGTGCAGGCAGGCTTGAGATGAATTCATAACTCTATGAAATATATGAGATGAACATTATTAGTAGAATTTATTATGACAGGTAAGCTTTTCAACTTTATTTATATGATTTGCTGATATTGATACAAAAAAAACGGCGCCGAAGCGCCGTTCTTTCGTATGAAATATCAATGTAACAAGCCGGGGAAAATGCTTTTAATACCCGTGACAATGAACTCGATCCCGAGTGCCATTAACAGCAGCCCCATGATACGCGTAATAACGTTGATGCCGGTCTGCCCCAGCAGGCGTACCAGCAACGGCGCCATGCGGAATACGCCCCAGCAACAGAGCGCGAAAACGGCAATCGCGACAGAAAAACCAATCAAATGCATGAGGCTATGGTAACGCGTGCCCCAGACAATAGTTGAACTGATGGCACCCGGCCCGGCCATGAGGGGCAATGCCAACGGAACCACGCCGATACTTTCGCGGATGGCGGTTTCTGACTTTTCCTGCTTGTTCTGCTTATCCTCACCCAGCTTACCGCTGATCATGGACATGGCAATGGTCACCACCAGGATCCCGCCCGCAATGCGGAAGGAGTCAATCGAGATGCCAAAGAGCTGGAGAATTGCATCACCCAGGAAAAGCGAGGTGAGCAAAATGATTGCCACAGACAGGTTAGCGGTAAGATTGGTTTTGTTCCGGGCCGCCGCCGTCTGGTAACTGGTCATACTAATGAAGACAGGAATGATCCCCACCGGGTTGACCAGGGCAAACAGACCAATAAAAAATTTGAAATACGTTGGAAAATCAAAGAGCGTTTGGATCACGTTTTGCTCCGCTTTTGCGCATGCCCGGGACAGTTACATTGTTAGGAAAAATCGCGCTGAAGATACGCTTTTTATTAGCATACTTCACCAGAAATCTGTGCCAAAACGTTAGCATTTCAGAATGTTAAACATATGTTGAGACAATGATAGCGTCACTTCCAATAGTTACTTAATTAATTAACAGTGGAAATATATCCATTAAATAACCCTGCTGAAAGGTATCAGCTTGGTGGAAAATTGACGCAGATCATGATTTCCGTACTCAGAAGTGAGTAATCTTGATTACGCCCCCAGGGAGGTCACCTGACAAAAAGGGATGATGCTAAGGTAAGGCTCTTTTAGTAAATTAGTGTACTGGAGCATAAAGTAACCCTTTGTTTTACTTTATGTAACGCAAGTCGTATTGGCACTGTCTATACTGTCTGACGTATCGAGCGCTGGTTTACTAAAAGAGTTTAAACATTATCAGGAGAGCATTATGGCTGTTACTAATATCGCTGAACTGAACGCCCTCGTCGAGCGCGTTAAAAAAGCCCAGCGTGAATATGCCAATTTCACCCAAGAACAGGTTGATAAAATCTTCCGCGCGGCCGCTCTGGCTGCTGCAGATGCTCGAATCCCTCTCGCTAAAATGGCCGTTGCCGAATCTGGCATGGGTATCGTTGAAGATAAAGTGATCAAAAACCACTTTGCTTCTGAGTATATCTACAACGCCTATAAAGATGAGAAAACCTGTGGCGTTCTGTCTGAAGACGACACCTTCGGGACGATCACCATCGCCGAACCTATCGGCATCATTTGCGGTATTGTTCCAACGACTAACCCTACTTCAACGGCTATCTTCAAATCGCTGATCAGCCTGAAGACCCGTAACGCAATCATCTTCTCTCCACATCCACGTGCGAAAGACGCAACAAATAAAGCAGCAGACATCGTTCTGCAGGCAGCAATTGCTGCGGGCGCACCAAAAGATCTGATTGGTTGGATCGACCAACCTTCTGTTGAACTGTCTAACGCGCTGATGCATCACCCGGACATTAACCTGATTCTGGCGACCGGTGGTCCTGGTATGGTTAAAGCAGCATACAGCTCCGGTAAACCAGCAATCGGTGTAGGCGCAGGTAACACCCCCGTTGTTATCGATGAAACCGCTGACATCAAACGTGCTGTTGCGTCTGTGCTGATGTCTAAAACCTTCGATAACGGCGTTATCTGTGCATCTGAACAGTCTGTAGTTGTTGTTGATTCCGTGTACGATGCAGTACGCGAGCGTTTCGCCAGCCACGGCGGCTACCTGCTGCAGGGCAAAGAGCTGAAAGCGGTTCAGGACATCATCCTCAAAAATGGCGCGCTGAACGCTGCTATCGTAGGTCAGCCAGCCTATAAAATCGCTGAACTCGCAGGCTTTACCGTTCCGGCGACCACCAAGATCCTGATCGGTGAAGTTAAAGTTGTTGACGAAAGCGAGCCGTTTGCTCACGAAAAACTGTCTCCTACGCTTGCTATGTATCGTGCGAAAGATTTCGAAGACGCGGTAGAAAAAGCCGAGAAGCTGGTTGCCATGGGCGGTATCGGTCATACCTCATGTCTGTACACCGACCAGGATAACCAGCCAGAGCGTGTCGCCCACTTCGGTCAGATGATGAAAACTGCCCGTATCCTGATTAACACCCCTGCTTCTCAGGGTGGTATCGGTGACCTGTATAACTTCAAACTCGCACCTTCCCTGACTCTGGGTTGTGGTTCCTGGGGTGGTAACTCCATCTCTGAAAACGTTGGTCCAAAACACCTGATCAACAAGAAAACCGTTGCTAAGCGAGCTGAAAACATGTTGTGGCACAAACTTCCGAAATCTATCTACTTCCGCCGTGGCTCTCTGCCAATCGCGCTGGATGAAGTGATTACTGATGGCCACAAACGTGCGCTCATCGTGACTGACCGTTTCCTGTTCAACAACGGCTACGCTGACCAGATCACCTCTGTGCTGAAAGCGGCTGGCGTCGAAACTGAAGTGTTCTTCGAAGTTGAAGCTGACCCAACCCTGAGCGTTGTACGCAAAGGTGCTGAACTGGCGAACTCCTTCAAACCAGATGTGATTATCGCACTGGGTGGTGGTTCCCCAATGGACGCCGCGAAAATCATGTGGGTTATGTACGAACATCCGGAAACCCACTTCGAAGAGCTGGCGCTGCGCTTTATGGACATCCGTAAACGTATCTACAAGTTCCCGAAAATGGGCGTGAAAGCGAAAATGATCGCCGTCACCACTACTTCCGGTACCGGCTCAGAAGTGACGCCATTCGCGGTAGTAACAGATGACGCAACAGGTCAGAAATATCCGCTGGCTGACTACGCGCTGACGCCAGATATGGCTATCGTTGATGCCAACCTGGTAATGGAAATGCCGAAGTCTCTGTGTGCGTTCGGTGGTCTGGATGCCGTGACTCACGCGCTGGAAGCCTACGTTTCTGTGCTGGCGTCTGAGTTCTCTGACGGTCAGGCTCTGCAGGCTCTGAAACTGCTGAAAGAAAACCTGCCAGCGTCCTACAACGAAGGTTCTAAAAACCCTGTAGCACGTGAACGTGTCCACAGTGCAGCAACCATCGCCGGTATCGCGTTTGCGAACGCCTTCCTGGGTGTTTGCCACTCTATGGCGCACAAGCTGGGTTCACAGTTCCACATTCCTCACGGTCTGGCGAACGCCCTGTTGATCAGCAACGTTATCCGCTATAACGCCAACGACAACCCAACCAAGCAGACTGCGTTCAGCCAGTATGACCGTCCGCAAGCGCGCCGTCGTTATGCTGAAATCGCTGACCACCTTGGTCTGAGCGCACCGGGCGACCGTACTGCTGCGAAGATTGAGAAACTGCTGGCATGGCTGGAAAGCCTGAAAGCTGAACTGGGTATTCCTAAATCTATCCGTGAAGCAGGCGTTCAGGAAGCTGACTTCCTCGCTCACGTAGACAAGCTGTCTGAAGATGCCTTCGATGACCAGTGTACTGGTGCTAACCCGCGCTACCCACTGATCTCCGAGCTGAAACAGATTCTGCTGGATACCTACTACGGTCGTGAGTTCAAAGAAGGTGACGTTGCTGCTGTGAAAGCAGAAGCTCCGATCATTAAAGCTGACAAGAAAGCGAAGAAAAGCGCTTAATTGACAGTCTGAGGAAAAAACCCGCCTGTATGGCGGGTTTTTTTTATGTCTGAATAACGGCAGATATTATTTTCTGTTGTCGTGCTGGATCGCCGTCAGCGAGCCTACGGACAACGCTTCCTTATAATGCTTACGGCAGACCGACACATAGCGTTCATTACCACCAATCACCACCTGCTCACCGTCCGCATAAGGTTTTCCAGCCTGGTCGAGACGAAGCACCATGCTGGCCTTGCGTCCGCAGAAACAGATAGTTTTTAGTTCAACCAGCTTATCTGACCAGGCAAGCAAATACTGGCTTCCGGCAAACAGCTCCCCGCGGAAGTCCGTACGCAGCCCGTAGCACAGAACGGGGATATCGAGCTCATCAACCACTTCAGAGAGCGCGTGCACCTGTTCACGCGTCAGGAACTGGCTCTCATCAACCAGCACGCAATGAATGGGCTCTGACGCATGCGCAGCGCGGATATCCTCCAGCAGGTCAGTTTGCGGGTTAAACAGCCTGGCTGGCGAAGAGAGGCCTATTCTGGAACTCACCTTCCCTGCACCGAAGCGATCGTCGATTTCAGCGGTATAAACAACGGTACGCATTCCTCGTTCCTGGTAATTGTATGAGGATTGCAGCAGTGCGGTGGATTTCCCGGCATTCATTGCCGAATAGTAGAAATAAAGTTGTGCCATTGGCCGTAAAACCCTAATCAATGTGTAATATTCCCGATGATTCATTGTACCATATTTTGTCTGGTCATCAGCGACACGCCGCACAAACGATGCCGTGCTGAAAGGTGTAAAACGCCCTCTTTTCGCAAAAATAATCCGCTAAAACAGAGAGTAATGACGGTCATGCTGGTGAACAGGTTATATGATTAGCCAAACATAACACTTCTTTTTATTGTGGAATCTACGTTCATTAAAATTCACTATTTATTAACTATTCCTGCCTTAACACCGTCGCCTGGAACTAATACAAAAGGCTGATATTTATCCGCCGCAACTATAATTCCTGCGGCAAATGTCACAAAAAAAAGATGCAAGCGGCGGGGTTAAGCAGGTTATCGTGATAACAAGCGAGACTGCCAAAGAGGAAATTTAAGTTAGCGTAATTAATAATAGCGGCTTTATTTAGTATTTTTTGAATTCCTTACATTCCTGGCTATTGCACATCTGAATTTATGGCTCTATTATTAGGTCAACAAACCACCCCCCATTATAAGTTTGAGATTACTACAATGAGCGAAGCACTTAAAATTCTGAACAACATCCGTACTCTTCGTGCGCAGGCAAGAGAATGTACCCTTGAAACGCTCGAAGAAATGCTGGAAAAATTAGAAGTTGTAGTTAATGAACGTCGCGAAGAAGAAAGCGCTGCTGCAGCTGAAATCGAAGAGCGTACGCGTAAACTGCAGCAATATCGTGAAATGCTGATTGCTGATGGTATCGATCCAAATGAATTGCTGAACAGCATTGCTGCTGCAAAAACCGGTACCAAAGCAAAACGCGCTGCCCGTCCTGCTAAATATAGCTATGTAGATGAGAACGGCGAAACTAAAACCTGGACCGGCCAGGGCCGTACTCCTGCTGTAATCAAGAAAGCTATGGATGAGCAAGGTAAACAGCTGGATGACTTCCTGATCAAGGATTAATCAAGCCGAATTCAGAAAAATCCCGCCTCTGGTGGGATTTTTTTTGCCCGCAATTTATCACTAACATCCTCTTACACTCCGTCATAAAGCGTTATTCGACTATTTAGTTTCGCTTACAAACAGGCTGATCATGGCGTTTTATGGGCATAAAAAAACCGGTGGGCAGGGCCACACCGGTTTCATAGATTTACGCCTGGATTATTTCTTAATACCCATACTCTCTTTGAGCCAGCCTTTAAATTCTTCACCCAGCGTATTATGGCGAATGCCGTATTCAACGAACGCCTGCATATAACCGAGCTTATTACCGCAGTCATGGCTCTTACCTTTCATGTGGTAAGCCTCAACGGTCTCTTTCTCGATCAGCATATCAATGGCATCCGTCAGCTGGATTTCATCCCCTGCTCCTGGAGGCGTTTTCGCCAGCAGAGGCCAGATTTCAGCACTCAGGACATAGCGACCCACCACTGCCAGATTAGACGGCGCTACGTCGGCTTTAGGCTTCTCTACGACACCAACCATTGGCACGCTTTCGCCTGGCTCAAGGTTCACGCCCTTGCAGTCAACCACACCGTAAGCGGTCACGTCTTCAACTGGCTCAACCATGATCTGGCTGCAGCCCGTTTCGTCGAAGCGGTGGATCATCTCAGCCAGGTTGTCCTGGGAAAGATCGGATTCGTATTCATCCAGAATCACGTCAGGCAGAATAACCGCGACGGGCTCATCACCCACAACTGGGTGTGCACACATAACCGCGTGGCCCAGACCTTTAGCCAGCCCCTGACGAACCTGCATAATGGTGACGTGCGGAGGGCAAATAGACTGAACTTCTTCTAACAGCTGACGCTTAACGCGTTTTTCCAGCATGGCTTCGAGTTCAAAACTTGTATCGAAGTGGTTTTCGATAGAGTTTTTAGATGAATGCGTAACCAGCACAATTTCAGTAATGCCGGCCGCGATACACTCATTAACGACATACTGGATTAATGGCTTATCAACCAGAGGCAGCATCTCTTTAGGAATCGCCTTAGTTGCTGGTAACATCCTGGTCCCCAATCCCGCTACCGGGATGACGGCCTTTCTGACTTTCGAATTTAGGGCAGCCATTCAAATTCTCCTGAGCTGTTCAAGTTTTGAACTTTTATGCAATAAATAACGCGTTGAGTATATCAGCCTCGCCCCGCAGTCCGGGTCTGAAAAGAACGCGTTGCCGATGAATTAGGACAAATACGCATGAATCTGGGCAGCGATAGTAGCACTCCCGAGAAAACACAGGTAAAGCAATCTTAAAATTAAGATCCAATTGCTTATTCCGTGGACAACATTAAGCGAAGCCTTCCCCCGGCACCCCAAATTTGGCACTGCCAGGAAGAACAGCGATGGCTAATTTGATTTAGATACGCCGTTCCCAGTGTTCCAAGCGGCACCCCGTTACTCACCTGAATATGGTGTTCCCCGGTATTCAGTGACGCGTTGAGACCTGCAGAAACGAGGATAAGATTCTTTAAACCGCTATGGTAATAACCAACCAGCAGCGGGAACTGTCCGGGTAAATTGGCCTGACGAAAAAGCTGGTTTACCTGTTTGAGTAAACTGCCTAACTCAGGGAGCCGTTGTCCCTGATGTGATAACTGTTCCTGCAATAATCCATTAAAGAGCGCGCGAAGTAACAATGCAGCTAATACGCCATTATCCCCTGCACGGGTTACGTCCAGAGAATAAAATGCGAGGTCGGAATCAGACAGAGGTGCAATATCCAGCACCAGCCCAGGCTGATCGGCCGCCACCAGCTGGCGATAGTTTACGCGGCAGTGGGAAATAGTTTGCTGAACGGGAGGCTGAAGTTCTTGCAACAATTTCGCCGCCGCTGGCGGATTACTCACCAGCGCGTCCCAGTCCTGAAAAAGGCGTTCCTCTTCCTCAACGCGGGAATTAAACATATTTGGATAAAGGCACGCTAATACCGTCTCACGTAACCGGTTCAGATCTTTGACGGGTTTCAGCAGAATATCCTGAACGCCAAGACGTAATGCTTTGGCAATATCCGCCATATTTTCCGTCGCGGAGATCACCAGAATGGGCATCTGGTCACCCTCGTTGCGCAGATGTTCAACCAGTTTCAGCCCATTCATTCGCGGCATCGCGATGTCGCAAATCATCAGATCGGGCGTAATACCGGTCATTTTTTCCAGCGCGTCGACACCATCTTCAGCCAGTAAAGTGTTTGCTCCCAGCGAGGATAACCACGAGTCCAGTAGCGATCGGAAAACGGGCTCGTCTTCAACAATCAAAATGTGTTTTCCGGCCAATGGCTGCGTCATGGTTCCTCCCCTGGCTGACAGTTACTAAATAGTGGCATGCTATCGGCACTATCGCCTGTCAGATTTTGCTGAAGTAGTCAAAAAAAGGTGCTTAACGTGCTGTTCGCACAAACGGCAGCAACTCGTCTATTTTCTTTTCGACGGCTAGCGAGCCCGCTGCGATGGCGGCCTCAGCCCGATGGAAATCAAGGGTAGAGATTTGCGGACAGTAAGGCTGAATAAGAATATCCGGAGGATCGCCAGCCATACGGTTACGTTTAAGGCGATTCTCAAGAACCTGAATTGAGGTGGTCATGATCTCCATGGCCGTCGGTGCGGCAACCGAGCGTCGTGCGGCCAGGCGACCAATTCTTCCGCGCAGGCGTTCATGCCAGGCAAGCTTTTCGATGTCGGCATCTTCGCTCTGCAGATTGACCGGCATAAGGTCTTGCTGCATTAGATGAGCGTCGTGCTGCAAATCAACGGCGATGACGATATCCGCCCCCATGGCGCGCGTCAGAGAGATGGGAACCGGGTTCACGACGCCACCATCGACAAGCCAGTAACCGTTATGGGGCACGGGCGCCATAAGCCCAGGAATACTGCATGAAGCACGCACCGCAAGGTGAATATCCCCTTCGGTCAGCCAGAGTTCACGGCCTGTGCTGAGATTGGTTGCGACGGCGCCGAAAGGCATCCGGCAGTCAGTAAAGTCTTCGAGAGGCATCACCCGGCGGAACTGGTTAAAGACGCGTTCACCGCGCAACAGCCCACCACGCTGCCAGGAGAGATCCATCAGACGCAGAACGTCCCAATAGCTGAAGGAGCGCACCCAGGTTTCGAGATCCGGAAGCTTGCCGCACGCGTAGGCGGAGCCGACAAGCGATCCGATTGAACATCCTGCTACGATATCGACGTCAACGCCCATCTTGTTTAAGGCATTAATCACGCCGATATGAGACCATCCCCGGGCTGCACCTGATCCCAGCGCCAGTCCAATTTTAACCTTTCTCATTAGCCCTGTTTTACTTCCCCTGGATTCCTGACATAGCGTCAACGCAACTGCTCAGTTAACATAGTGCTACCCGAGGCGTTTTACGCCCTTATTTTTTGTTCCAGGAAGAGAATCGTGTCTCAACTCTGCCCCTGTGGTAGCGCTCTGGAGTATAGCCTATGTTGCCAGCGATATCTTTCTGGCAATCAGGTTGCACCGGATCCGTCACACCTCATGCGTTCACGGTATACTGCTTTTGTGATCAAAGACGCAGACTACCTGATAAAAACCTGGCACCCGTCCTGCCACGCCGCCGATTTCCGACAGGAGATCGAAGCCGGGTTCACCAACACCCACTGGCTTGGGCTTACCGTGTTTGAATCGTCACCCGGTAGCCACCACGACGAAGGCTTTGTCAGCTTTGTTGCCCGTTTTACCGAGAACGCCAGGCCTGGCGCCATTATCGAGCGTTCCCGGTTCTTAAAGGAAAGCGGGCAGTGGTATTATATTGACGGTACGCGCCCACAGTTTGGTCGTAACGATACCTGCCCTTGTGGTTCAGGAAAAAAATTCAAAAAGTGTTGCGGGCAGTAACGCCTGACAACCCAGACTTCGCAAATACAAACAGGATTTCCCGGCGATGCAATCATTACAACGTAAAGTTCTGCGCACTATCTGTCCCGATCAAAAAGGGCTGATCGCACGAATCACCAATATTTGCTACAAGCATGAACTGAATATCGTGCAGAACAACGAGTTCGTTGACCACCGTACCGGTCGCTTCTTCATGCGTACCGAACTGGAAGGCATTTTCAACGACACCACCCTGCTGGCCGATCTGGACAGCGCGCTGCCGGACGGTTCCGTGCGTGAGCTGAATCCTGCGGGCCGTCGTCGCATTGTGATTCTGGTGACGAAAGAAGCTCACTGCCTGGGCGATCTGTTGATGAAGGCCAATTACGGCGGCCTGGACGTAGAAATTGCCGCTGTTATTGGCAACCACGAAACCCTGCGCACGCTGGTTGAGCGTTTTGATATTCCGTTTGAGCTGGTGAGCCATGAAGGCCATACCCGTGAAGAGCACGACAACCTGATGGCTGCTGCCATTGAAGCGCATAACCCGGACTACGTGGTGCTGGCGAAATATATGCGCGTGCTGACGCCTTCCTTCGTCGCCCGCTTCCCGAACAAGATTATCAACATTCACCACTCGTTCCTGCCGGCCTTTATTGGCGCGCGGCCTTATCACCAGGCGTACGAGCGCGGCGTGAAGATCATCGGCGCAACCGCGCACTACGTGAATGACAATCTGGACGAAGGTCCCATCATCATGCAGGACGTGATTCACGTGGATCACACCTACACCGCAGAAGATATGATGCGCGCCGGACGTGACGTTGAGAAGAACGTGTTGAGTCGTGCCCTGTATCAGGTGCTGGCGCAGCGTGTCTTTGTCTACGGTAACAGAACCATCATTCTTTAATCTTTCGGAAAATGAATTGATTAGCTTTGCGCCTTTACGGATAAAAAGCAGGCAAACAGCTTCTTTTCCCTAAAGGAATGCTTTACAGGGGCGTCTCATTTGATATGATGCGCCCCGCTTCCAGCAGGAAGCAGGCCAGTAAAAAAGCATTACCCCGTGGTGGGGTTCCCGAGCGGCCAAAGGGAGCAGACTGTAAATCTGCCGTCATCGACTTCGAAGGTTCGAATCCTTCCCCCACCACCATCACTACAAAAAACCCGAACAAAATCGAACCGAGTCCGCCTTCGTAGGCCGGGTAAGGCGCAGCCGCCACCCGGCGACAGACGACTACATTGGCGGCAAACGACGCTTCACCGGCGAACTTTTCACAATCGACGTATTACATTGGGCATGCTCCGCCAGCCCGTCCAGCAGCGCATCCAGTTGTTCTATCGATCGCACCACCAGCCTAATCACAAAGCAGTCTTCCCCGGTCACCTTGTCGCTCTCAATACACTCCGGCATCGCCTGTATGTATTTATCCACCTTATGCAACAGCCCCGGCAAAGGCCGCACCCGTACCAGCGCCTGCAGCGTATACCCCAGCGCCGCGAGATTCACACGTGCGCCATACCCCTGAATCACACCGCGCTCTTCCAGCCGCTTCAGACGCTCTGCCGTGCTGGGTGAGGTCAGGCCAATGCGGCCGCTGAGCACCTTCAACGACATGCGCGCATCCTCAACCAGGCAGGCTAAAATTTGCCGATCGATATCATCAATAAGGAATTCCACTCGTTTCACCTAATTTAAAAAAGCAGTTAACACCTTAAACCTTATCTCACCCCTGTAAAACCCAACAGCGATTTTCGACAATAGCGTTATTAATCAGGAGGTGAATGATGAGTGATTTACATAAAGGCGTCTGGCAGATGAGTCTGGCGATGTTAATTTCCGGCTCTATCGGCGCGTTTGTTTTGCTCAGCGGTCTGCCGGTGACGGAAGTGGTTTTCTGGCGCTGCCTTATTGGGGCAATAGCGCTTTTCATTTTTATCCGGGTAAGTCAAAAGCCCTTTAGCCCCCTCACCCGCACCACGCTGCTGCTGGCGATTCTCGGCGGTGTGGCATTAGTGGTGAACTGGCTGCTGCTCTTCGCAGCCTATGAGCGGATCTCTATTGGTCTTTCGACCGTGGTCTATAACACTCAGCCGTTTATGCTGGTCCTGATGGGGATGTTTTTAGGCGAGCGCGTCAGCGTGGTGAAATGGGGCTGGCTGTTCCTCGCCTTCGGCGGCGTGGTGATACTGCTCTCCAGCGAGCTGGCCGGTACCCACGACACTGAATGGCTGGCGGGTATCGGTCTGGCAATGGCCGCGGCCTTCTTCTACGCGCTGACGGCAATCATTGCGCGCAAACTGAAAACTATCGCACCGCAGCATATTGCCTTTATTCAGGTGCTGACGGGCGTCGTGATGCTTCTGCCGTTTGCCAGCTGGCCGTCATTTTCCGGTGATTTTCCCTGGCCGATCCTGCTGACGCTCGGCATCGTCCATACCGGCATTATGTACCAGCTGCTCTACAGCGCGATTCAGAAGCTACCTACCCCCATTACCGGCTCACTGTCGTTTATCTATCCGGTGGTGGCGATCGTTGTCGATAACCTGGTGTTCGGGCACTCGCTGAACCTGACGCAGCTGGCGGGCGGCGCGCTGATCCTGTTTGCTGCAGCGGGCAACAACCTGGGCTGGGGCGAAAAAAAACCCCGCGATTGCGGGGTTGGTATCAAGACGCTGAATTAGCGACGGGCACGCACAATCTGGTATTTGCGCGTCAGGTACTCCACCGGCGCGCTCCAGATATGCACCAGACGGGAGAACGGGAACAGCACAAACAGCGTCATCCCCAGCACAAGGTGAACGCGGAAGATAAACGCCACGCCGTCCAGGTGCTCGGACGCTCCGCCGTGGAAGGTCACGACGGACTGCGCCCACCCCACCAGCTTCATCATTTCACTGCCGTCCATATGCTGCGCAGAGAATGGAATAGTCAGCAGACCCAGCGCGCACTGCACCATCAGCAGGGAGAGGATCAGGATGTCCGCTGCAGTGGTGGTGGCACGCACGCGCGGGCTGAACAGACGACGTTTCAGCAGCAGCAGGCCACCCACCAGAGTCATCACACCGCAGGCACCACCGGCGATCATCGCCATCTTCTGCTTCACTTCAATCGGCAGCCACGCTTCGTACATCCAGTGCGGCGTCAGCATCCCAAGGAAGTGACCGGCAAAAATCCCCAAAATACCGATGTGGAACAGGTTAGACGCGACGTGCATCCCTTTGCGATCCAGCATCTGGCTGGAGGCAGCACGCCAGGTGTACTGGCCGTAGTCATAGCGCAGCCAGCTTCCCACCAGGAATACGGTGCCCGCGATATACGGGTAAATGTCAAAGAAGAACATATTCAGGAAGTGCATTAGTGCCGTCCTCCGTTAGAGATATTCAAATATTGCGGGGCAACCGCGCCGGCAAAACGACGCTGGTGAGCGGAGATTTCAGACTCGCCGCAGTTCTGGTCAGCAAAGAATTTCACCTGCTCTTCTTCCCAGACCGCATCCAGCGCTTGCGGGGTATCATCCCGGGCTTCATCCGCGATTTTCTCCGCCACTTTTTCACTGTCTACAGAGGCGTTCGCCAGCTTCACCAGCAGATCGAACAGTACGGCATAGCGGCTCTCACGCTGCTGTAGACGCGCGCCGAGCAGCGCAAGAATCGGGGCGATATCCTGCAGACCACCCAGCGCCTCTTCTTTCGGCAGCTGCGCCAGATACTCCAGGTACAGCGGCAGGTGGTCCGGCAGCTCGCGGCTGTCGAGCTGCAGGCCGTGCTGCTCGTACTGGGCCATCAGGTCCACCATCGCCTGACCGCGGTCGCGGGATTCACCGTGAACGTGCTCAAACAGCAGCAGAGACGTCGCACGACCACGGTCAAACAGCTGGCTGTAGTCCGCCTGCGCGTCGAGCAGATCGCGCGCCAGCAGATCGCGGAGGAAAACGCCCAGCTTCTGGGCATCCTCTTTATCCAGGTTTTCAGATGACGCGAGTGCATCAAAGAGTTCCTGTTGATGCTGCGCAAGCGCAGCATCCGGGTACTCGAGCAGACGCGAAACAATGACGAGTTCAATCATTGGTGCGGCTCCGTTTTGCTGGTCACATCCATGGCGTCGATGCGGCGGCTGTTGAACAGGTTGAATTTACTGTCTGACCCGTGGCAACCGTCGCCAAAGGTGAAGCCACACCCGCTTTTCTCCGGGAAGGCCTCGCGGGCCAGCTCGCGGTGGCTGCTTGGCACCACGAAACGGTCTTCGTAGTTAGCAATCGCCAGGTAGCGGTACATCTCCTGCGCCTGCGCTTCGGTCAGGCCGACCTCTTCCAGCGCGCGGGTATCGTTCACGCCGTCAACGGTTTCCGCCCGTTTGAAGTGGCGCATCGCCAGCATACGTTTCAGCGCCAGCAGTACCGGCTGGGTATCCCCTGCTGTCAGCAGGTTTGCCAGATACTGAACCGGGATACGCAGGCTTTCCACGTCCGGCAGAATACCGTTGCTGCCCAGCTCGCCCGCGTCCGCCGCAGACTGAATCGGAGACAGCGGCGGCACGTACCAGACCATCGGCAGGGTGCGGTATTCCGGGTGCAGCGGCAGAGCCAGCTTCCAGTCCATCGCCATTTTGTACACCGGCGACTGCTGTGCGGCGTCAATCACGCTCTGCGGAATGCCGTCTTTCAGGGCCTGCTCAATCACCTTCGGATCGTTCGGATCGAGGAAGACGTCCAGTTGACGCTGATAGAGATCTTTCTCATTCTCGGTGCTTGCAGCATTCTCAATCGCGTCCGCGTCGTACAGCAGCACGCCGAGGTAACGAATACGGCCTACGCAGCTCTCGGAGCAGACGGTCGGCATACCGGCTTCGATACGCGGGTAGCAGAAGATGCACTTCTCAGACTTACCGCTCTTCCAGTTGAAGTAGATTTTTTTGTACGGACAGCCGGTGATGCACATGCGCCAGCCGCGGCACTTGTCCTGGTCGATCAGTACGATGCCGTCTTCTTCACGCTTGTAGATGGCACCGCTCGGGCAGGTCGCGACGCACGCCGGGTTCAGGCAATGTTCGCACAGGCGCGGCAGATACATCATAAAGGTGTTTTCGAACTGGCCGTACATCGCCTTCTGCATGTTCTCGAAGTTCTGGTCTTTGGCGCGCTTTTCGAACTCGCCGCCCAGAATTTCTTCCCAGTTTGGACCGCTGGTAATTTTGTCCATGCGCTGACCAGTGATCAGCGAGCGAGGACGGGCGATCGGCTGGTGTTTGCTTTCCGGCGCGTTGTGCAGGTTCTGGTAGTCGTAATCAAACGGCTCGTAATAGTCCTCAATGCCCGGCAGGTGCGGGTTAGCGAAGATTTTACCCAGCAGCATTGCGCGGTTACCCATGCGCGGCTGCAGCTTGCCGTTGATTTTGCGGATCCAGCCGCCCTTCCACTTCTCCTGGTTTTCCCAGTCGGTCGGGAAACCGGTGCCCGGCTTGCTTTCCACGTTGTTGAACCAGGCGTACTCCATACCTTCGCGGCTGGTCCAGACGTTTTTACAGGTCACTGAACAGGTGTGGCAGCCGATGCACTTATCCAGATTCAGCACCATGCCGACTTGTGAACGAATTTTCATTTTACGCTCTCCTGTACCTGGTCATTACCTTCGCCGTCTAACCAGTTAATATTCTTCATCTTACGCACCACCACGAACTCATCGCGGTTCGATCCTACGGTGCCGTAGTAGTTAAAGCCGTAGGCCAGCTGCGCATAGCCACCGATCATGTGGGTCGGCTTCGGCGTAATACGGGTCACGGAGTTGTGAATACCGCCGCGCTGCTCGGTGATCTCTGAACCCGGCAGGTTCACGATACGTTCCTGCGCGTGATACATCATGGTCATCCCGGCCGGTACGCGCTGGCTCACCACCGCACGCGCCGTCAGGGCGCCGTTGCTGTTGAACACTTCAATCCAGTCGTTATCTTCGATACCCAGATCTTTGGCGTCCGCTTCGCTCATCCAGACAATCGGACCACCGCGCGACAGGGTAAGCATCAGCAGGTTGTCGCTGTAGGTGGAGTGGATACCCCACTTCTGGTGCGGCGTCAGGAAGTTCAGCGCCTTCTCAGGGTTACCGTTCGATTTCGCGCCCATCACCGCTTTCACGGAGCGGGTGTCGATTGGCGGACGGTACACCAGCAGGCTTTCACCGAAGTCGCGCATCCACTGGTGGTCCTGATACAGTGACTGACGACCAGAAAGCGTGCGCCATGGGATCAGCTCATGAACGTTGGTATAACCAGCGTTATAGGACACATGCTCATCTTCCAGACCAGACCAGGTCGGGCTGGAGATAATCTTGCGCGGCTGGGCCTGGATATCGCGGAAGCGGATTTTCTCTTCCTCTTTATTCTTCGCCAGATGCGTGTGGTCGCGACCGGTAAATTCACTCAGGGCCGCCCACGCTTTCACCGCCACGTGGCCGTTGGTTTCCGGTGCCAGGGTCAGGATCATCTCCGCCGCATCAATTGCCGTGTTCAGCATTGGCTGGCCTTTGGCCGGGCCGTCCGCTTTGGTGTAATTGAGCTTGCGCAGCAGGTCCATTTCGCTCTGGGTGTTCCAGGCGATGCCTTTGCCGCCGTTACCGATTTTCTCCATCAGCGGGCCGATGGAGGTAAAGCGCTCGTAGGTTGCCGGGTAATCACGTTCAACCGGAATGATGTGCGGCGCGGTCACGCCCGGGATCAGGTCGCATTCGCCTTTTTTCCAGTCCTTCACGTCAAGCGGCTGCGCCAGTTCGGCAGCGGAGTCGTGCTGGATTGGCAGCGTCACCACGTCGGTCTCTTTGCCCAGGTGACCTACGCAGACTTCGGAGAATTTCTTCGCGATGTCTTTGTAAATATCCCAGTCGCTTTTCGATTCCCACGCCGGATCAACGGCGGCAGACAGAGGATGAATAAACGGATGCATGTCCGAGGTATTCATGTCGTCTTTTTCGTACCAGGTGGCGGTTGGCAGCACGATATCGGAGTACAGGCAGGTGCTGGACAGACGGAAGTCCAGCGTCACCACCAGATCCAGCTTGCCGTCCAGACCGTTGTCTTTCCATTCCACTTCTTCTGGCTTCACGCCGCCCTGCTTGCCGAGGTCTTTACCCTGAATACCGTTCTCGGTGCCCAGCAGGTATTTCAGCATGTACTCGTGGCCTTTACCGGACGAGCCCAGCAGGTTGGAGCGCCAGATGAACAGGTTGCGTGGATGGTTTTTGCCGTTCTCAGGCTGTTCTGCCGCGAAACGAATGGAGCCTTCCTTGAGCGATTTCACGGTGTAATCCACCGGCGACATGCCCGCTTTCTTCGCCTCTTGTGCAATGCGCAGCGGGTTAGTGCCCAGCTGCGGCGCAGACGGCAGCCAGCCCATGCGTTCAGCGCGCACGTTGAAATCAATCAGGTGGCCGCTGTAGCGGGTTTTATCCGCCATCGGCGACAGCAGTTCCTGCGCGGTAACCGTCTCGTAGCGCCACTGGCTGGAGTGGTTATAGAAATAGGAGGTGCTGTTCATGTGACGTGCCGGACGCTGCCAGTCAAGGGCAAACGCCAGCGGCTGCCAGCCGGTCTGCGGACGCAGTTTTTCCTGGCCCACGTAGTGCGCCCAGCCGCCGCCGCTCTGACCGACGCAGCCGCAGAAGATCAGCATGTTGATCAGACCGCGATAGTTCATATCGAGGTGATACCAGTGGTTCAGACCGGCACCCACGATGATCATCGAGCGACCGTGGGTCTTGTCGGCGTTTTCCGCAAACTCGCGGGCGATACGAACGATCTGCGCGCGCGGTACGCCGGTGATCTGCTCCGCCCAGGCCGGGGTGTAGGCCTTCACGTCGTCATAGCTGGTTGCGCAGTTTTCGTCGTTCAGACCGCGCTCCAGGCCGTAGTTCGCCATGGTCAGGTCATAGACGGTGGTAACCAGCGCGGTAGAACCGTCGGCCAGCTGCAGGCGCTTAACCGGCAGCTTGTGCATCAGCACGTTTTTCAGTTCAACCTTGTTGAAGTGCTCGGAACCTTCACCGCCAAAGTACGGGAAGCCAACCTCGGCGATCTCGTCCTGGCTGCCCAACATGCTGAGGCGCAGCTCCGTCTCTTCACCGGTGGTGCCGTTGCGCTGCTCAAGGTTCCACTTGCCCTTCTCGCCCCAGCGGAAGCCGATAGAGCCGTTTGGCGCCACCAGTTCGCCGTTGCTGTTATAGGCAACGGTTTTCCACTCAGGGTTGTTTTCCTGGCCCAGCGCGTCCACCAGATCGGCGGCGCGCAGCGTGCGGCCCGCGGCATAGTAGCCCTCACGCTCTTCCAGCATCACCAGCATCGGCATGTCGGTGTAGCGACGCACGTAGTCGGTGAAGTACTGGCTCGGTTTGTCGAGGTGGAATTCGCGCAGCATGACGTGGCCCATCGCCATCGCCATCGCGGCATCGGTACCCTGTTTCGGTGCCAGCCACAGGTCGCACAGCTTGGCGATTTCCGCGTAGTCCGGGGTGACCGCAACGGTTTTGGTCCCTTTGTAGCGGACTTCGGTAAAGAAGTGCGCGTCCGGGGTACGGGTCTGCGGAACGTTAGAGCCCCAGGCGATAATGTAGCTGGAGTTGTACCAGTCGGCGGATTCCGGCACGTCGGTCTGCTCACCCCAGGTCTGCGGAGAGGCAGGCGGCAGGTCACAGTACCAGTCGTAGAAGCTCAGGCAGGTCCCGCCGATAAGCGACAGGTAGCGCGCGCCGGAAGCGTAAGAGACCATCGACATCGCCGGGATTGGCGAGAAGCCCGCCACGCGGTCAGGACCGTAGGTTTTTACGGTATAGACGTTAGAGGCGGCAATCAACTCGTTCACCTCTTTCCAGGAAGAACGAACGAAACCACCGCGACCGCGCGCCTGCTTGAAGCTTTTCGCTTTGTCGGCATCTTCAATGATAGAGGCCCACGCATCAACCGGGTCGCTGTGCTGCACTTTCGCTTCACGCCACATTTTCATCAGGCGTTTGCGCATCAGCGGGTATTTCAGACGGTTGGCGCTGTAGAGATACCAGGAGTAGCTGGCCCCGCGCGGGCAGCCGCGCGGTTCATGGTTCGGCATATCCGGACGGGTGCGCGGATAGTCGGTCTGCTGCATTTCCCAGGTCACCAGACCGTTTTTAACGAAAATCTTCCAGCTACATGAGCCAGTGCAGTTTACGCCGTGGGTAGACCGGACGACTTTGTCATGCTGCCAGCGCTGGCGGTAACCGTCTTCCCAGTCCCGGTTGGTATCCAGAACCTGGCCGTGCCCATCGGCAAAAGTTTCACCCTTCTGTTTGAAGTAGCGAAACCGGTCCAAAAATTTGCTCATCGGGTATCTCCTGTATGGAGCCTGTGGCTCTCTAAATCGACATTGCTGATTTGCAGCGAAGGTAACGCCCTGAAAGAGGGGGAGAATTGATAACGATCAAGACGAAGAGGGACTGTAAAAGGAGGGGTTAGACCAAATACCACCAAAGCGGTATATTTTTAAAACGAATAAATAAATGATTTATAAAGATATTTATTATTCATCGTACAATAACCCCGGCAAAATTTAACATCTCAGGTATTAAGGGGTAGACATCCCTGCAAAGCGATGGCGATCACAGTGTTACCCGCAGATGACTGCTGCAAAAGCTTGCAGTATGTTGTAACTATTATTCAGTCGAAAAAAAACGCGGCACGAAGGCCGCGTTAACGGATAATCACACTTACTTATTTTTCTTGGTATTACGGCCATATACCAGCCACGTAATCACGACGCAGGCGATATAGAAGACGAGGAAGACTTTCATGGCGCCAGCCGGAGAGCCGGTCAGGTCAAGCGAGATGCCGAACGCTTTCGGAATAAAGAAGCCGCCAATTGCGCCAATAGCCGAGATAAAGCCCAGGGCCGCAGCCGTATCCGTCGCCGCTTCACGCATGGCCTGCTCTTCGCTTCCGCCCTGCGCTTTCACGCGATCCATCGTCAGCTTGCGGAAGATCACGGAGATCATCTGGAAGGTAGACGCACTCCCCAACCCGGCCGTCAGGAATAGCACCATAAACACGCCGAAGAAGGCAAAGAAGTTACCGCCCTGCCCGTCAGAAGGCAGCGTCAGGAACAGCAGCGCGCAGAAGACTGCCATCACAATAAAGTTCACCAGCGTAACGCGAGTCCCGCCCAGACGGTCGGAGATCATGCCGCCCAGCGAACGCGCCAGTGCGCCAATGAACGGACCGAAGAAGGCGAATTGCAGGATCTGCACGTCCGGGAACTGGGTTTTCGACAGCATGGCAAAGCCCGCTGAGAAGCCGATAAACGAACCGAAGGTAGCCAGATACAGCAGCGCCATCACCCAGAGGTGTCCACGCTTCAGCACTGGAAGCTGCTCGCTCAGGGATGCTTTCGACGCGCTCAGATCGTTCATAAAGAACCACGCAGCGAGGGTGAACACCACCAGGAACGGAACCCAAATCCAGGCCGCGTTCTGCAGGTAGAGGGAAGAACCATCCGCCTGCTCAACGCCGCCGCCACCGAAGGCGGCAAAAATAGAAACAGAGATCGCCAGCGGCGCAATCAACTGCATCACGCTTACGCCCATGTTGCCCAGACCGCCGTTAATACCCAGCGCGCCGCCCTGCTTCGCTTTCGGGAAGAAGAAGCTGATGTTCGCCATGCTGGAGGCGAAGTTAGCGCCGGCGAAACCGCACAGCAGGGAGATAATCACGAACACGCTGAACGGCGTGGAGGTATCCTGCACCGCGAAACCTAGCCACACGCAAGGGACGATCATGATGCCCGTACTGAACGCCGTCCAGCGACGTCCACCGAATACCGGGACCATAAACGCGTAAGGGACACGCAGCAGCGCGCCAGACAGCGACGGCAATGCGGTAAGCATAAACAGCTGATCGGTCGTGAACGTAAACCCTACTTTCGGCAGGTTTACCGCGACCGCGCTAAACAACATCCATACGCAAAACGCTAAAAGCAGACACGGAACGGAAATCCACAGATTCCGGCTTGCTACACGATGGCCGCGCTGTTGCCAGAACGCCGGATCCTCTGGACGCCAGTCTGTAATAACGGCACCATTTTCCCTTTCGGGAGCGGATGAGTGACTCATAGACACCTCTGATTCTCGAATGATGCTGCAAACATTAGGGTTTTAGGGCGGCGGTAAGTTGATATAAATCAAAGGAAAAGTGCGGGGATTTGCGGCGCAAAAAAAGGGGTTATCCTTAGTGAGTAGGATAATTCGGTAAAAAAGACGTGGTTTTTCACTGCACTGAAGGTTCCTTGCTACCACCGCTTCTTCACCTATACTCCGTTGGCAATTTAGGGGTAATCCTTTATTGGTATGGGTATACTCCAGGGTATGCACCAGAATAGCGCCATTCCTGCAAGCAGGCCACGTCAGGAGCCCGGCAACTCTATGTTAAAAAGATGTTTATCACCGCTGACTCTCGTCAATCAGCTAGCCCTGATTGTTTTGCTGTCTACCGCCCTGGGCGTGGCCGGCATGGCGATTTCCGGCTGGCTGGTACAAGGGGTACAGGGTAATGCACATGCCATCAACGAGGCAGGTTCTCTACGCATGCAGAGTTATCGTCTGCTGGCGTCGGTCCCCCTGACGCAGGACGATCGGCCCTTAATTGATGAAATGGAGCGCACGGCCTTCAGCCCCGAACTGGAAAACGCCGCCATCCGCGCCGGCCAGCAGTCCCAGCTTAAAGCCCTGCAGGGCTACTGGCACACCCAGCTGGAACCCGGTCTGAAACAGGCGCGCAGCACCGAAACCGTTGCGCAGGACGTAGCGGGTTTCGTCTCCCGCATTGACGCGCTGGTCTCCTCTTTCGACCAAACCACCGAATTACGCATCGACCGGGTGGTAATGGTACACCGTGCCATGGCGCTGTTTATGGGCCTGCTGCTGATCTTCACCATTATCTGGCTCCGGGCGCGGCTGCTGAATCCCTGGAAACAGCTGCTGGCGATGGCGCGCGCCGTAACGAACAGAGATTTTACCCAGCGCACGCACATCAGCGGCCGCAACGAGATGGCCATGCTCGGCCAGGCGCTGAACACCATGTCGTCGGAGCTCTCCGAAAGCTACGCGGTGCTGGAACAACGCGTGCAGGAAAAAACCGCCGGGCTGGAGCAGAAAAATGAGATCCTCTCCTTCCTGTGGCAAGCCAACCGTCGGCTGCACATGCAGGTGCCGCTATGTGAACGCCTTTCGCCGGTGCTGAACGGCCTGCAAAATCTGACCCTGCTGCATGACCTGGAGCTGCGGGTTTACGATGTGGAAGATGAAGATAATCATCAGGAGTTTACCTGTCAGTCCGACATGTCCTGCGATGATAAAGGCTGTCACCTGTGCCCGCGCGGCCTGCCGCTGCAGGCTTCTGGCGGCACTACCCTGAAGTGGCGGCTGACGGACAGCCACACCCAGTACGGTATTCTGCTGGCCACCCTGCCAGCCGGACGTCATCTGAGCCACGACCAGCAGCAGCTGGTGGACACCCTGGTTGAACAGTTAACGGCCACGCTGGCGCTCGACAGGCACCAGGAAAAACAGCAGCAGTTGATCGTCATGGAAGAGCGCGCGACCATCGCCCGCGAGCTCCACGACTCTATCGCCCAGTCGCTCTCCTGTATGAAAATGCAGGTGAGCTGCTTGCAGATGCAGGACGCGGAAATGCCGGAAAGCAACAAACAGCTGCTGAGCCAGATCCGCAACGAGCTGAACACCTCCTGGGTACAGCTGCGCGAGCTGCTGACCACCTTCCGCCTGCAGCTGACCGAGCCGGGGCTGCGCCCGGCGCTGGAATCCAGCTGCCAGGAATTTAGCGCCCGGCTTGGCTTCCCGGTGAAGCTGGATTACCAGCTGCCACCGCGGTTTGTCCCTTCCCATCAGGCGATTCATCTGCTGCAGATCGCCCGCGAAGCGCTGAGCAACGTGCTCAAACACGCTGAAGCGACGGCGGTTACGGTTACCGTCAGCCAGCACGCTAACCAGGTCAGGCTGAGGGTTCACGACAACGGTCGCGGCGTGCCGGAAAATGCCGAACGCACTAACCACTATGGTTTAATCATTATGCGAGACCGCGCCCAAAGCCTGCGCGGTGATTGCCAGGTTCGACGGAGAGAGACGGGTGGCACGGAAGTTGTGGTCACCTTTATTCCCGAAAAACCGCTTACAACTGCTCAAGGAGAAACCCATGACTAATCAGGAACCGGCATCCATCCTGTTGATCGACGACCATCCGATGCTGCGTACTGGCGTAAAACAGCTGGTCAGCATGGCACCCGACATTACCGTGGTTGGCGAAGCCAGCAACGGTGAACAGGGTATTGAGCTGGCCGAATCCCTCGATCCGGATCTGATCCTGCTCGATCTCAACATGCCCGGCATGAACGGTCTGGAAACCCTCGACAAGTTACGCGAGAAATCCCTTTCCGGTCGCGTGGTGGTCTTTAGCGTCTCCAACCACGAAGAGGATGTGGTCACGGCGCTGAAGCGCGGCGCGGATGGCTATCTGCTGAAGGATATGGAGCCGGAAGACCTGCTCAAGGCGCTGCAGCAGGCCGCCGCAGGCGAGATGGTGCTGAGCGAGGCCCTGACGCCGGTGCTGGCCGCCAGCCTGCGGGCGAACCGCGCCACCTCTGACCGCGACGTCAGCCAGTTAACGCCGCGCGAACGCGATATTCTGAAGCTGATTGCCCAGGGCCTGCCGAACAAAATGATCGCCCGCCGCCTGGATATCACCGAAAGCACGGTTAAAGTGCACGTGAAGCATATGCTCAAGAAAATGAAGCTAAAATCCCGCGTTGAAGCCGCGGTGTGGGTCCATCAGGAACGTATTTTTTAAGCATTACTCATCCGGCAGCAGCTTCCAGCGCGGGTCGTCGTCAGGTAATGAGACCAGCGGCTGCACCACAGCGAGCGTGATCTCATTGGACGAGACGCGCTGGCCCTTCGCATCTTCCACCACCGCCGAGAGATGCCAGCGGTTTGTCGCCCCTTCAGCGTCATTCCAGGCAGGCATGATCACGCTCCAGCCGTCGGTGCTGTCACTTTTCCCCGGGGACGTCAGGCTCAAAGCCTGGGTATCACCCTGCCAGTGGATCTGACGAATACCGTGAGTGCTGCGAACCTGCAGCTTCAGCATGACGGTTTCGCCCCCTTTGAGATCCCACGGCGGGGTTGCCAGCCAGACGGAGAGCGTTTTACGCTGGCGGAACTCCATCACCGGCAGGCTGTTACGCTCCGGCGAGTCATAGCGGCTTCCGCGCAGGGATCGCGTGGCCGCGACCTCTCCGGCGGAGAGCTGCTTAACCAGCGGCACGCCGAAGCGATAGTTGAGCTTCAGCCCGAGGTTATTCTGGCTCTCTCCGCTTTCGCCCTGCTTATGCCCTGCGGTCAGCGTCACCAGCGGCACGGGGGTATAGTTAAGCCCGAGATTGACCGCCACCGGGTTGTGATACCCGGTTCCGCTGTTGAAGAGGTCAACGTTGTCGCCAAAATATTGCTCAAAGCTGACGCTGGTGTTCAGGTGATGAAACCACGGCAGCCAGGCTTTGGCGGTCACGTCATATCCCCGCGCCATGCGCTGCTCCTGGACGTCAGAGCTGTCGCGCCAGCCGGCAAAAGGCTGATAATAGTTAGCCGACAGGCGCAGATTTTCTCCCCATACCTCCGCGCCCAGCCCGGCACGCTGCAGGTTCTCATCCAGCAGGTTATCGTAAAAGGTGTTGTAGCCCAGCAGCCATTTTCCGGCCACCCAGCGCTGGCCGATTCCGGCGTTACTGACCAGGCCATCCGTTTGCTGCGTCAGGCCGAGCTGGCTCCAGCTCAGGTAACGGTTGTTATCGTTCCAGGGGATAAACCAGCTCCCGCTGCTGCCGTTGAATTTCCCGTCGTTATCCACCAGCAAATTGACGCTGGCATTCCCCCAGGGTGACAGCCAGGATTCAATCTGCTGGTTCACCTCGCCGCTCACCGCGTCACGCACCTGACCAAAGGCAAACTGCCGCGCCTGCTCGCCCGTAGTCAGGCCGTTGTCGGTCATACTGGCTTCACCAAAGGCTTTCGCCATTTCGGCGAGATGCTTTTCCCCCTCCCCGGTCGGGGCTGCCATACCGAGATCGGGGAGATTATCCCCGTTATTATCAAAGGGATTTTGTGCCTGCTGGATAAAGGAATTCGGCGCACCGTGAACGGCTCCGGCTGTAACGAGGGAGAGTAAAACCAGCGTTCGGAAAGGGGGAGAAACAGTCATCAATGTCGTAAGAATTACCCGGTGCTTACGTAAGAACACCAGGTACCTTAACGTGATTTCTCTCTCTTTGCAGCTTTACGGGGAATTTTCCGGAATTTCCTGAAACATTGTTTTGAGCTCAGGCACGCACGAACCGCAGTTCGTGCCGCACCGTAGCGTCGCCCCCAGCGCGGTAACGGAACCGCACCCTCCAGCAATCGCCTCCCGTATCGCGTTTTCTCCAACGCTGAAACAGCTGCAGATGATGCGCCCCGGATCTGTAACCTTCCCCACGCCCTGCCCGTTCAGCAGCGCATGGCGCTCAGCGGGTGTCGAGGGTGGCGACTGAAAAGCGGCTTCTATCACCGGGTGCGCCAGATCGGGCAAGGCGGTGCCTTCCCAGAAACCCAGCATCAGATGGCCGTTATGCCAGGCCAGTACGCTGCTGCGTTCCCCGGTTTGCGCAATCTGCAACTGCCAGCCCCGGCCGCTGGCATAGTCCATCACCCACGACAGCAGCGGCTTTTCACCCGCTATCGTCATTCGCGAGGCTTTACGCCACCAGTGAACCGAAGAGGGGATTTCCGGCCATTCCCGGGCATAGAGCTCCCCCTGCCAGGCGGGCTGCCAGGGCATGATTCTGACGGCGGTTTGCTTACTCTCCGGCTGCCCGGAAGCCGGATCGATGCGCACTTCCACCAGCGCGTTAACCTTTCCCTGGCGGGCAAACTCAGCGTTCCAGTGCATAGGAGCAAACGCTTCGCCTTCCCGTATTCCGTCGTTGATTCTTACTCTGGCCACCATCACGCCGCGCGGCGAGCCGATCCGCGCCAGCTGGCCGTCGCACAGTGAAAACCGAATGGCGTCTGCGGCGCAGACCTCAACAAACGGCTCCGCGATATGCTGCATCAGCCGGGGCACGTATCCCGTACGGGTCATGGTGTGCCACTGGTCGCGGATACGGCCAGTGTTGAGGATCGCCGGGTATAGCGCGGTAGCCGTCGCGCCGTGCGGCAGCGGATCGACAGGCACTACGTTTCGGCGCGGTAAATTCCCCGTCGGCCACTGGTACGGCTCAAGCGTCTCCCACGCTTCACGGGTTAACCCCGCCAGTTCCTGAAGGTTCAACGCCCGCGCACCGTCATTTTCAAACGCCGTCAGCGCCGCATGTTCGCAAAAAATCTCCTGCGGATGTTGCCAGGCAAAGGCCTCGCCGTAGCCCAGCCGTTTTGCAATCTGAGCCACGATCCACCAGTCCGGCTTCGCCTCACCCGGCGCGGGCAGAAACGCGCGCTGGCGCGAAATGCGCCGCTCGGAATTGGTCACCGTGCCGTCCTTCTCCCCCCAGCCCAGCGCCGGAAAACGGATATGGGCGAAGCGGCTGGTGTCGGTATCTTTCATCACCTCAGAGACAATCACCAGCGGACAGGCCGCCAGCGCCTGACACACCGCGTGGCTGTCCGGCAGCGATACGGCAGGATTGGTGCCCATGATCCACACCGCCTTCACCTCGCCGCGGGCGATGGCGTCAAACAGTTCCACCGCCATCAGCCCCGGCGTCTGCGCCAGCCGTTCCGTTCCCCAGAAACGCGCCACCCGCGAAAGATCGTCCGGCTCGAAGCTCATATGCGCCGCCAGCTGGTTCGCCAGCCCGCCCACTTCCCGGCCGCCCATGGCGTTTGGCTGTCCGGTCAGCGAAAATGGGCCGCAGCCCGGACGGTTGAACTTCCCGCTGGCAAGATGCACGTTAATGATGGCGCTGCACTTGTCGCTGCCGCTGGAGGACTGGTTGATCCCCATGGTGTAGAGCGTAATGGCGCGAGGCACGGTAACAAACCAGTCGTAAAAGGTACCAATATCCTCTGCCGGAAGGTCGCAAAACGCCGCCACGCGGGCAATCGGCCACTCATCAGTGCCCTGGATCAGATTGAGCAACCCCACAAACAGCCCGGCGTCGCTGCCGGGTTTAAGCGCCAGATGCAGGTCGGCAATATCGCAGGTAGCGGTTTTACGCGGGTCAATCACCACCACCTTCATCTGCGGGTTGTTGTGCTTTGCCTGCACCAGGCGCTGATAGAGCACCGGATGCGTCCAGGCCGCGTTCGAGCCGGCCAGCACCACCAGATCGCTGTTTTCCACATCCTCGTAGCTGCACGGCACCACGTCTTCGCCAAAGGCGCGCCTGTAGCCCACCACCGCCGAGGACATGCAGAGCCGGGAGTTGGTATCGATGTTCGCCGCGCCGATAAACCCTTTCATCAGCTTGTTGGCGGCATAGTAGTCCTCGGTTAACAGCTGGCCGGAGGCGTAAAACGCCACCGCCCGTGGCCCCCATGTGTCGATGATCTCCCGCAGTCGCTCGCCCGCCGCGTTCAGCGCCTGGGACCAGTCCACCTCAAGTCCATCGACAACGGGGTACAGCAATCGCCCCTGCAAGCCCGTTGTCTCCCCCAGGGCCGATCCTTTCACGCACAGGCGGCCAAAGTTTGCAGGGTGGGTGTCATCCCCCCGAACGCTGACCGCTCCATCCTCCACGCTGGCGATCACGCCGCAGCCGACCCCGCAGTAGGGGCACGTTGTCCTGGTTTCCGTCATGAGGCCTCCGCGCGCATCACCAGCTCTTCGTTGCCGACCCACACCTTGCCATTTTCAATTTTGACCGGCCAGGCGCGCACTGCGGGTTCGCCGTTCTCCACCTGACAGCCGTCGCGCAGGCGAATGCGCTGCTTGTAGAGCGGAGAAATAACCATCGGTTCGCCCGCCGCATCGCCGAGGATGCCGCGTGACAGCACGTTCGCACTGCTGCCCGGCTCCAGGTCGTCCAGGGCATAAACGGACGTGCCAAAGCGGAACAGCGCGATCGGTTTACGGCCAAGACGCGCGCCAATGCCCGCCTGCTCCGGGATATCGTCAATGCCGCAGATTTCCTGCCAGCGCTTGCTTTCGTCCGACGGCGCGACGTTCACCGCGGTGCGGAACAGCGCCAGGCGGTCAGGATCGTTGAGCGTGGTTTGCCATTCGCACTGGTACGTCTCGACTACCCGGGCCATCTCCTGCTCCAGCTCGTGGGCGATGCCGAGACTGTCGTTGAGGATCACCTCACGCAGATAGTCGAGGCCGCCCTCCAGGTTGTCCATCCAGGTGCTGGTGCGCTGCAGGCGATCCGCCGTGCGGATGTAGAACATCAGGAAACGGTCTACGGTGCGGATCAGCGTTTCGTCATCCAGATCGCTGGCGAAGAGATCTGCATGGCGAGGCTTCATCCCGCCGTTGCCGCACAGATAGAGGTTCCAGCCTTTGTCCGTGGCAATCACCCCCACGTCCTTGCTCTGCGCCTCCGCACACTCGCGGGTGCAGCCGGAAACGGCCATTTTGATTTTATGCGGGGCGCGCAGGCCCTTGTAGCGGTGCTCCAGTCTGACCGCGAGACCAGTGGAGTCCTGCACGCCGTAGCGGCACCAGGTCGACCCGACGCAGGATTTCACCGTGCGCAGGGATTTCCCGTAAGCGTGCCCGGTTTCAAACCCGGCCTCCACCAGCGCCTGCCAGATTTCCGGCAGCTGTTCCAGGGTGGCGCCAAACAGGTCGATACGCTGCCCGCCGGTGATTTTGCTGTACAGGCCGTAGCGTTTCGCAATCTGGCCGATGGCGATCAGCCCGTCGGCGGTCACTTCTCCTGCGGGCATGCGCGGCACGATGGAATACGTCCCGTCCTTCTGAATATTGGCGAAGTAGCGGTCGTTGGTGTCCTGCAATGGCAGATGCGCCGGTTTGAGCAGATACTCATTCCAGCAGGAGGCCAGCACTGACCCCACCAGCGGCTTACAGATCTCGCACCCGTGCCCCTGACCGTAGCGGCTGATAAGCTGGTCGAAGGTTCGGATATGGTTGACGCGCACCAGGTGATAAATTTCCTGGCGCGAGTACGGGAAGTGTTCGCAGATGTCCTTTTTCACCTCCACGCCCTGCTCGGCAAGCTGGAACTCCATCACCTGCTTCACCAGCGCGCTGCAGCCCCCGCAGCCGGTCGCCGCTTTGGTGCACTGCTTAACGGCGCCGATATCCGCTGCGCCCGCGCTCACCGCCCGGCAGATATCGCCTTTGCTGACGTTATGACACGAACAGATCTGCGCGCTTTCCGGCAGCGCCGCCACGCCCAGCGCTTTTGGCGCGCTGCCTGACAACGCAGGTAGTATCAGCGTTTCCGGCTCTTTCGGCAGGCTGATGCCGTTAAGCATCATCTGCACCAGCGTGGCGTATTCGCTGGCATCGCCCACCAGCACGCCGCCGAGCAGCGTTTGGCCGTCGTGGCTGACCACGATTTTCTTGTAGATTTGCTGCGGGCCGTGCGTCCACTGGTAGCTTAGCGCCCCCGGCGTGCGCCCGTGAGCATCGCCAAACGACGCCACGTCCACGCCGAGCAGCTTGAGCTTAGTGCTCATATCTGCCCCGGTGAAGGTTTTATCTTCGCCCGCGAGCACGGCGGCGGCCACGCGCGCCATCTGGTAGCCGGGCGCCACCAGGCCAAAGATTTTCCCCTCCCACAGGGCGCATTCACCGATGGCAAACACATTCGAATCGGAGGTCCGGCAGGCGTCATCAATGCAGATCCCGCCGCGCTCGCCAATAGCCAGCCCGCTGCTGCGCGCCAGCGCGTCCTGAGGACGAATACCGGCAGAGAAGACCACCATGTCCGTTTCCAGCTGTTCACCGTCGGCGAAGCGCAGCACCAGCCCGTCGTCCGTCGCAGCAATTTCCGTGGTGGCTTTACTGGTGTGAACGCCAACGCCCAGCGCCTCGATTTTCCTGCGCAGCATCGCCGCGCCGTCATTATCAAGCTGCACCGCCATCAGATTGGGCGCAAACTCCACCACGTGCGTTTCCAGCCCGAGTTGCTTGAGGGCATTCGCCGCCTCCAGCCCGAGCAGGCCGCCGCCAATCACCACGCCACGACGCGAGCCCGCCGCGTGGGCCGCTATGTTGTCCAGGTCGTCAAGGGTGCGGTAGACAAAGCAGCCCGGCAGATCGTTGCCCGGTACCGGCGGTACGAACGGGTATGAGCCGGTCGCCAGCACCAGCTTGTCCCAGTGGGTCTCATGCCCGCTGGGGGTACGCACCACGCGCGCGTCGCGATCGATAGCGACGATCTGCTGCGAGAGGCGCAGCTCAATGCCGTTATCGGAAAAGAACTCCCCCTCCACCAGCGAGAGCGACGCCGCGCTTCGGCCGCCAAAGTATTCCGACAGATGCACGCGGTCATAGGCGGCATAGCGCTCCTCACCAAAGACAACGATCTGATACTGCTGATGCAGATTGCGGTTAACGCAGTCTTCGAGAAAATGATGGCCGACCATACCGTGTCCAACCACCACCAGAGTAGGTTTTGTCATAGCGTTCTGTCCTGCAACCTGCGGTTGCGTAGTGAAACGATCGAACAGCCAGTCCGCGCGTGCGGGCGCAGCCGTTGCCAGTAAATCGGTAAATGTTGCCGCGCTGCGGCAGTCGCCCATCAGCAGCACGCCAGCCAGCGCACCCTGATGGATCAGTAACCGACGATAGTGACGGGTTAGCGGATCCCAGGAGCTCCAGACCACATCGCCCGCCTGCGCCGCCGCGCGCCCGAGGCTGAACAGCTCCACGCCCGTCACCTTGAGGCGCACGCCATTGTCGGTGAGGGCAAACGGCGCGGCTGTGTCGCCCGCCAGCCGCGCGGCGAGAATATCCGCCTGCGTCATACAGGGGGCGACCAGGCCAAAGGTCTGGCCGTCAATTTCGCAGCACTCGCCAATGGCGTAGACGTCCGGTGCGGAGGTCCGCATCTGGCTATCCACCACGATGCCGCGCGCGCAGCGAACACCGCTGGCCTGCGCAAGCGCGACGTTGGGCTGCACGCCGGTCGCCAGCACCACGCGCGCGGCGGCGACGCGGCGTCCGTTGAGCAACGTCACGCTATTCCCGTTAATCGCCGCGATGCCGGAGGCGAGTTCAGAGCGCACGCCCCGCGCCGCCAGCGCCTCTTCAAGCAGTACGCCCGCCTGCTGGTCCAGCTGCTGCTCCATCAGCCACGGGCCGCGATGAACGAGCGTGACGTTGTCACCTGAACGAGCCAGCGCTGCCGCCGTCTCTACGCCGAGCACGCCGCCCCCCAGCACCACCGCCGGACCGGCTATCGCCTGAATGGCGCGGGTATCCTCCAGGGTACGGAACGTGAAGACGTGCGGCGCATCGCCCCCAGGAATCGGCGGCACAAACGGCGTTGACCCGGTGGCAAAGACCAGCGCATCCCAGCCCAGCGTGCGGGCGGTGGTTTGCACTTCCCGTGCGTCCACGTTCACGGCGAGTGCCTTTTCGCCCCGCAGCACCGTCACGCCGCGCTCCTGGTACCATTGGTCATCCTGAAGGCAGATGCCCGCAGCCGTTTTTTCCCCTCCCAGCACCGGCGAAAGCTGGATGCGGTTATAGGCATGCTCCGGCTCGTCACCGATGACGGTGATAGCGAACCGACCGGAAGCTCGCCCGGTGAGCGAAGCAATCAGCCGGGTTGCCGCCATGCCATTCCCGATAATGACCAGTCGCATCAACGCCCCCTCGTTACGCCGCTTTCGGCTGTTTTTCGTAGAGGAAATGGAGGATCTGCTGGCGCATGTGGTGATAGCGGCTGTCTTCCGCCAGCTGCACCCGGTTGCGCGGGCGCGGCAGGTCAACGCGCAGGATCTCCCCGACGGTGGCCGCCGGGCCGTTGGTCATCATCAGCACGCGATCGGAGAGCAGCACCGCCTCGTCCACGTCGTGGGTAATGAGCACGATGGTGGTGTTCAGCGCCTGCTGGATCTGCATCACCGAGTCCTGCAGATGGGCGCGCGTCAGCGCATCCAGCGCGCCGAACGGCTCATCCATCAGCAATACTTTCGGCTTCATCGCCAGCGCGCGGGCAATCCCGACGCGCTGCTTCATGCCGCCGGAGATCTCCCCCGGACGCTTGTGCAACGCGTGGCCCATCTGCACGCGGTCGAGGTTGTGCTCGATCCACTCTTTGCGCTCGGCCTTGCTCATGGTGTGACGGAACACCTGATCCACTGCCAGCGCCACGTTGTCGAAGCAGGTCAGCCACGGCAGCAGCGAATGGTTCTGGAACACCACCGCGCGCTCGGGCCCCGGCCCGGCGATTTCGCGGTTGTCGCAAATCAGCCCGCCTTCCGTCGGCAGTGCGATCCCGGCGATAAGGTTAAGCAGCGTCGACTTGCCGCAGCCGGAGTGGCCGATAAGACTCACGGTTTCGCCCTCGTGGATATCAAAAGAGACGTTCTGCAGCGCCAGAAACTCGCCGCTGGCGGTGGAAAAACGCTGGCTCACGGCCTGGACCTGAATTAATGGTTTCATGTTCGCTCCTTATTTTTCCTGCCAGCTAAAGCGACGGGCGATCAGCATCAGCCCCTGCTCCAGCAGCAACCCGACCACGCCGATGATGACGATGGCGATCAGAATGTTTTCGACGTTGAGGTTGTTCCACTCGTTCCAGATCCAGAAGCCGATACCCAGCCCCCCGGTGAGCATCTCGGCGGCGACAATCACCAGCCAGGCGATGCCGATGGAGAGGCGCACCCCGGTCAGCACGGCGGGTAGCACAGCCGGGAAGAGTATGCGGCGCATGATCGTCCACTCGGAAAGCTGCAATACGCGGGCGACGTTGAGGTAGTCCTGCGGAATGCGGCGCACGCCTTCGGCGGTGTTGATCACCATCGGCCAGATAGAGCAGATGAAAATGGTCCAGCTCGACGCGGGCTCCGCTTTCTGGAACAGCAGCAGGCCGATGGGCAGCCAGGCCAGCGGGCTGACCGGGCGCAGAAGCGCAATCAGCGGGTTGAACATGCGCGAGAAAAAGGTGAAACGGCCAATCAAAAAGCCCAGCGGAATACCCGCCATCGCTGCCAGGCCAAAACCGATGGCGACGCGCTGCAGTGAAGCAAGCACGTTCCAGCCAATGCCCATATCGTTAGGCCCGTCGCGATAAAACGGGTCGGCAAACAGGGTAATGGCGGAATCAAGCGTGCTGAGCGGCGTCGGGAAGCCTTTGCTGTTTATCGCCGCCAGTTGCCAGAGCACCACCAGCAGCCCGAGGCCGAGCAGCGCCGGAATAACGCGCTGGAAAAAGTCGTTCATCCGGCGCGCTAACGCGGGCGGGCGGCGGCGAACCTGTACCGGAGGCAGGACAATCACTTCCCCGCTCTCTGGCGTCTCTTGTGGTTTCGTGTTTTGCAGATGCGGCATAATCAGGCCCCTTTACGGTGAATGGCGAAACGGCTGGCGTACCCTTCCGGATCGGCGCCGTTCCAGACGGTGCCGTCCATCAGCGTGCTGCTGCGGTACGGTGATGACGGCGTGGACATACCGCCGACGGCGGTGGCGGCATCCTGCCAGACCGAGGTCTGGTTGATGCGCTGCGCGATGCCCGCGTAGTCCGGCGCGGCTTTGAGCAAGCCCCAGCGGCGGAACTGGGTTAAGAACCACATGCCGTCGGAGAGATACGGGTAGCTCACAGCCCCCTCGTTGAAGAAGCGGATCGGGTGCGCGTCCTGCCAGCGCTGGCCCAGGCCGTTGTCGTACTCGCCGAGCATGCGCCCGGTGAGATACTGTTCTTTGCAGTTGAGCCACGCCCGGCGGGAGAGGATCTGCGCGGTTTCGCGTTTGTTTTCCGGGGACGCCTCGATCCAGCGCGCGGCCTCCAGCACCGCGCTCACCAGCGCCCGGGCGGTGTGCGGGTTTTTCTCCACCCAGTCGCGACGCGTGCCGAGGATCTTTTCCGGATGATCGGCCCAGATGGACTGCGACGTGGCGGCGGTAAAGCCGATACGGTCGTTAATCGCGCGCGCGTTCCACGGCTCGCCGACGCAGAAGCCCACCATGTTGCCGATGCGCATGTTCATCACCATCTGCGGCGGCGGCACCACCACCGTGCGCACGTCGTCAAAGGGGTTAATGCCCGCGCTGGCCAGCCAGTAGTAAAGCCACATGGCATGCGTCCCGGTCGGGAAGGTGTGCGCGAAGGTGTAGGTTCCCGGCGCCTGCTGCCCGATCAGCGTTTTCAGCCCGTCGAGATCGCGAACGCCCTTCTCCGCCAGATCGCTTGAAAGCGTGATGGCCTGGCCGTTCTGATTGAGCGTCATCAGATTCGCCATCTGCTGCGGCTTGCCGGCGATGCCCAGCTCCAGCCCGTACAGCAGACCGTAAAGAATGTGTGCGGCGTCCAGTTCTCCCGCCACCAGCTTGTCGCGCACCGCCGCCCAGCTCGCCTCTTTGGTGGGAACGATGGTGATACCGTATTTTTTATCAAAGCCTTTTAACGCTGCGATAACCACCGGCGCGCAGTCGGTCAACGGGATAAACCCGACGCGCACCGTCTCCTGTTCCGGTTTATCTGAGCCAGCCGCCCAGGCAGCCTGCATAACACCCGGTAACAGCGCTGCGCCACTCGCCAGCATGCTGGCCTGCAAAAATCGCCGTCTCGACAAATCCGCCATAACCGCTCCCGAAAAAAAGCCAAAAAAAAGCGCCCGCCGTGCCGAAGCACCGCTGGACGCCTTTATCCCGAAGACTGATGCACCGCCGTTGGCGCACCGTCAAAAATGGTTAATTAAATAATGCAAAGCCAGTGCCAGGTTTAAAGACCCTCTTTCAGGGCCGAAAACCGGTTTTGACCGCGTTCACGCACCTCAATCAGGCATAAAATGCCCGCTGATTGTGCAGCTACTCCTTTGGTGTTACCTGCCAGACGCTCTTCACCGTAAGCAGCGCGCGGGCGATATCGACCATGCGCTGGTTCTTGTCCATCGCCATTTTGCGCAGCGTTGTCCAGGCCTGTTCTTCACTCATGTTCTGGTGGGTCATCAGCACGCTTTTGGCTTTATCAATGGTTTTGCGCTCCTCAAGCGTATCGCGCAGCGACGCGAGCTGGCGGGAAAGCTGCTCTATCTCTCGTGCCTGCTGGCGAACCAGGGTCAGCAGCGGTTTATCCGGGTAGTGCGCCAGCGGATCGTCCTGTTCATCCCCGGGAAGCGGGTATGCCTCGTCGCGCTGAATACGCTCATCCACCGCGACCATCAGATCGGCGATGATCGTCTCCTCCAGCGCGCGCAGATGCTCCAGCCGCGCCGTTTGCAGCGCAAACCAGGCGAGTGCGGTATGGCCATTGTCTGCGGCAGGCTGGCGGGTACAGGCCACGCGCCGGAGCTGCTCCGTCTCACGATCGGGCTGACAATTAAGGGAGAACGAAGTCTGCACGTCGGCCTGGCTGTGGGAGAGAAAGATCTCAAAGCAGGCCTGCTGCCCGTCAATGCGGTCAACCAGCCGCTGGCGGGTCACGTCATCGAAAAAGCCCTGCGTGAAGCCAATCGCCCCCAGGGCCCGCTCTTGTCCCGCCAGCTCTTTCCCCTGCATCAGGCTATATAGCGCGACGAAACGGCCCGCGATTTGCGGGTCGTCAATGCTGTCATTAAGCTGCGGTACGATACTGAGCAGGTGGCGCAGCATGCGGGAGTAGTGCTCCATTGCCTGCGGAGCCGTCAGCGTTTGCCGATTTACACCGTCGCGCAGCGCGGGAAGCGTCTCCAGCGTGAGCAGCGCATTGCCGATACGTTCGCAAACGGCGCTTCCCGGAAAGGCGGACTGTTTTCCAAGAATGTCGTTCAGTGCAGCAAGGTTTTCGTCCACCAGCGCCCGGCTGGCTTTGCATTCAGGCGCATAGAGCTTACCCTGTGAGCAGAGCCAGACGTTAGATGCGCCGCGCTCGCACTGGAGCATATGCACCAGCTGGCTAATACCGCGCACCAGCACGTTCAGCTGCGCCAGCCTGCTGAGCTGCTCCCGGCGCATCCGCCTTGCGCGCTGGAGCCATTCGGTTGCACCTGGCGAAATGCCGGCCATTAATGTCATGCTTACTCTCCCGGACAGCGAAACTCCGGGGAAATTAAGCAATATTCGTGCCTTTATAAAAACAGGAGTCAACATGCAGAAGATTGTGATCGTCGCCAACGGTGCGGCCTACGGCAGCGAATCCCTTTTCAACAGCCTGCGCCTGGCGATCGCGCTACGCGAAAAAGAGAGCGACCTGGTATTGCGGATATTTTTAATGTCCGATGCCGTGACCGCGGGGTTGAAGGGTCAAAAACCGGCGGAAGGCTACAACATTCAGCAGATGCTGGAGATCCTGACCGCGCAGGACGTGCCGGTAAAACTCTGTAAGACCTGCACCGACGGGCGCGGCGTTACCGGGCTGCCGCTGATCGAGGGCGTAGAAATTGGTACGCTGGTTGAACTGGCCGAATGGACGCTGACCGCGGATAAAGTATTAACTTTTTAATAATAAACCCGTAAAAATATTATTTTCTTATGGACGCGGTTTCAGCATCAAGTTTACCTGCGGGGTTGCCGATAGGCATGGAAACAACACAGCAGGTATTTCACTTATGTTCAGATCCATTCGCGCACGCATTATCGCCGCGACGACAGGCTGCCTCGTCGTCGCCCTTCTTCTCAATACCGTAATTAACTTCCAGGTCACGCGCCAGGATAACCAGCAGTCCCAGCGCGATATTCTGACCAGCACCAGCGCCAGCCACAACATGGCGATTGCCGACTGGGTCAAAAGCAAAATGACGGTGATTACCTCCGCGCAGACCATCGCGCTGGCTGACGATCCGGTTCCGGCGTTTAAGCAGCTTGCCCAGGCGGGCGGTTTCACCAACGTTTACGTGGGCTACGCCAGCAAGACGGCGAAATTCTCCGACCCGACAGGCGTCCCGGCGGATTATGACCCCACCGTTCGTCCCTGGTATCAACAGGTGGTGAGCACGGACGGCCCGGTGGTAACGGCACCCTACGTTGATGCCGGGACCGGGAAGCTGGTGGTCACGTTTGCCGTGCCGGTGAAGGAGAATGGCGCTCTGAAAGCGGTGGTGGCGGGCGATGTCGCCATGGATAGCGTGGTGGCGAACGTGCGCGGGATCCACCCCACGCCGGCCAGCAGCGGGTTGCTTCTGAATAGCGACGGCACGGTGATTGCCGCCAACGAGCCGGCCCTGACGCTGAAGCCGTTTGCCGAGACGATCAAAGGCATCGACCTTGCGGCGCTGAAGAGCGGTAACCCGGTCGACGGAACGCTGAATGACGAGGAAAAAACCTTTATCGCCTCAGCCGTGCCGGGCACGAACTGGCTCCTGGTCGTCGCCCTCGACAGCAGCGATGCCACCTCCGGCATGCATTCCCTGCTGAAAGCGTCGGCGATTTCGCTGGTGATCCTCGCACTCCTGAGCGGCGCCATTGTTCACGTCCTGATTGCCCGCCTGCTGAAGCGCCTGTCCGACATTCGTGACGCGATGCACAACATTGCCAACGGCACTAACGATCTGTCCCAGCGCCTGCCGGACAGCGGCGATGACGAAGTGGCGCAAATTGCGCAGGCGTTTAACGCCTTCAGCGATAAGCTCTCGGTGGTAATGGTTCAGCTCCGCGACGCCAGCGCCTCGGTGAAAAACGCCGCGCAGGAGATTGCGGCAGGTAACCAGGATCTCTCCGGACGTACCGAGCAGGCGGCGTCCAGCCTTCGCGAAACCGCCAGCGCCGTGGAAGAGATCACCGCCTCTGTCACCCAGTCGAATGAATCGGCAGCAGAAGCCAACGATCAGGCCAGCAAGGCCTCTGCGGCCGCAGCGCGCGGCGGTGAAGTGGTTTCGCAGGCCATCAGCACCATGCAGTCCATCGAAGTGGCGTCCGCTAAGATTGGCGATATCACCAGCGTGATCGACGGCATCGCCTTCCAGACCAACATTCTGGCGCTGAACGCCTCCGTCGAGGCGGCGCGTGCCGGTGAGCAGGGCCGCGGGTTCGCCGTGGTTGCCGGTGAAGTGCGGAACCTCGCCAGCCGCAGCGCCCAGGCGGCGAAAGAGATCAAATCGCTTATCGACTCCACCACCGACAGCGTGGCCACCGGCTCGCGCTACGTGCATCTGGCCGGGGAAAGCATGGATGAGATCCGCTCCAGCATCGGCAGCGTCTCCGGCATCATGCGCGAGATCTCGATTGCCACCAGCGAGCAGATGAAAGGCATTCACGAGATCAACCACGCGGTGACCCATCTCGACAGAATGGTGCAGCAGAATGCCGAGCTGGTGGTGCAGTCCGCCGCGGCCGCCAGCGCATTGCAGAGCCAGGCGGGCGACCTTGCTGAAACCGCCGGCCATTTCCGCATTTAATTTTCTTCAGGCGCGCGTTAAACAGGGTAAACGCGCGTAAGCTGAAAGGTTTCAGGAATTTTGTCATTTTTGTTTAATCGTTATGCCATTTTTTGATCAAAATCAGCATCCCTCGCTCCCCGCTTTGGTGTTATGCAATGAGTATTTTGTGAACAACATCACGCTCGGGATGGGCAAAATCTACGGGGTAGAAAATGGCACTGGTGAAAACAAGTTTGAAACTGTTTGGCGGGGATACGGTGGTGGTGCGTTGCTCAGAGCGCTGTCGTATTCATCTGATGAGTGCGAAAGCACAGAAGCAATCCCAGGCGGATATTCTGACCGTGCAGGATGACAAGGCCTGGCTTACCGTGCCGTATACCGGCACGTGGGATGTGCTGATTGACAGCCACAGTCAGTCGCTGGAGCATTCGGTCAGCTACGTGGCAGCGTAATTTAAACGCCCGGCTCGCCGGGCGTATTCTCAGGCAAAACCCGGTCGCAGCGTGCTGTTGAGCGGGTTCCCTTCCAGCAGCGCCTTCACTTTCACCACCAGCTCATTCAGACAATCGTCCTGCATGCCGAGGCGGGTCAGCTCCTGATCGAGAGAGAAGAGATATTGCGCATTGGTGCCCAGCGGCCCGCTGGCGGCGGCGATTAACGGGGCAATCACCTGCGTGCGGGTGTCCGCTTCATACAGCGGGTGGCGCGGATCCATAATAAACACCAGCGCGTTAACGGTGCGCCCGTCGTCGAGCTCCAGCTTGCACCAGCTCGGCATATAGCAGCCGGTGATCATCTCGCGCTTCCAGAGCAGCGTCAGCTCCTCTTCGAGCGTGGCATCCGGAAGGCGATACGCGACGCCCGTGGTGCGTCCGCCCTCTTTAAGTGCAAGCATGCGCCCTGGCTGACAGGCGCTGCCGCGTCCGGCCGTCAGGCGAAGGCAAAATGCGCGATGCCAGCCGGGCAGCGTGCCGGTTGCCGATTCAACAAATTCGAGAGCCGGGTTCCACATCAGTGAACCGTAGCCAAAAATCCATACCGGGCCATCATCCGGGCGGCAGGCAAGCGTGGCAGCGAGCGACGCCGCACGTTGTTCAGCTGACCAGAGAAGCGATTCCTCAATAGCACCAAATGCCGTCTTACAATCTGCCTTCATTAAGAAATCACGCGTTAACACTTTACACCTCCGCCACTGCATGCTTCCTTGCGACATCTGTAATTCGCCTTCCCGGCATTCTGTGCTGGTCATTTTGCCAGCAGTCAAATTACGATAAGCAATTAGCGGACCAGTTGCAATACAACGGCAGTTCAACCGCCTGAAAAGTCAAAATGAAGGCAGCGAATAATTTCACGGCTATTTCTTTTTATGCCATTTATCATCGTCTCCTTTCTCATAGTCATGTTTTACTGCGGCCCACGCGACCTTGTGCGCTGTCTCTTCCCGGCTGGCATCATCCCGCCGATCGTCTTTATCTTTGTACTGATCCCATGCGCTGTTAAACGCTTCTTTGTAGATATCCTGCGCGTGTTCGGGCAGGACGTTTTTCACGTTATCGGGTAATTCGAGTTTCGTTTTATATGGCATCACTAACCTCTCTTTTGCCTAAAGAGTTAAGTGTGGACGACGATACGCCGGTGTGCCAGCCGGTCATAAACAATGAGCGGATGAATTTCATAATTCATTGTTATTAAACATATATTTAAAAGAAATATCTTATTATAGGCATTAAACAAGAAAACCATAACAAAGGGTAAAATTAAGTAAAAAATAAAGGTTATTTAACAGATTTCTGTTAATTTAATGCCCTTAAAATCTATCTATAATTACAAGCACCTGCATTGATGGAGAAGCACATGACAGCAACACACGAGGCGGTAAAGACCCGCCACAAGGAGACGTCTCTCATTTTCCCGGTTCTGGCACTGGCTGTGCTGCTCTTCTGGGGAAGCAGTCAGTCACTGCCAGTGGTGGTTGGTATCAATATTCTTGCCCTGGTCGGTATCTTAACCAGCGCGTTTAGCGTCGTTCGCCATGCGGACGTATTAGCCCACCGCCTGGGCGAGCCTTATGGCTCTTTAATTCTCAGCCTTTCCGTCGTTATTCTCGAAGTCAGCCTGATTTCCGCGTTGATGGCAACCGGCGATGCCGCCCCGACCCTGATGCGCGATACGCTTTACTCCATCATTATGATTGTGACGGGCGGCCTGGTAGGCTTCTCTCTGTTACTGGGCGGACGCAAATTTGCGACCCAGTACATGAATCTTTTCGGCATTAAACAGTATCTGATCGCCCTCTTCCCGCTGGCCATCATCGTACTGGTCTTCCCGATGGCGCTGCCGGGCGCAAACTTCTCCACCGGCCAGTCGCTGCTGGTCGCGCTGATTTCCGCCGCCATGTACGGCGTGTTCCTGCTCATTCAGACCAAAACGCACCAGAGCCTGTTTGTTTACGAACATGAAGATGACAGCGACGACGATGACCCGCACCACGGCAAGCCGTCGGCCCACAGCAGCGCGTGGCACACGGTTTGGCTGATCGTGCATCTGATTGCGGTGATTGCCGTCACCAAGATGAACGCCAACCCGCTGGAGACGCTGTTAACCGAGCTGAACGCGCCGGTGGCCTTTACCGGTTTCCTGGTGGCGCTGCTGATCCTCTCCCCTGAGGGTTTAGGTGCGCTGAAGGCAGTGCTGAACAATCAGGTGCAGCGTGCGATGAATCTGTTCTTCGGCTCCGTGCTGGCGACCATTTCACTCACCGTGCCGGTGGTGACGCTGATCGCCTTTATGACCGGTAACGAGCTGCAGTTTGCGCTGGGCGCGCCGGAGATGATTGTGATGGTGGCCTCGCTGCTGCTGTGCCAGATTTCATTCTCCACTGGCCGCACCAATGTCCTGAACGGCGCGGCGCATATGGCGCTGTTTGCAGCGTATTTGATGACGATCTTTGCGTAGTCTTTTTGCCCAGCGGCGCTGCGCTTACCCGGCAATATGTCCCATAAAAAAACCCGCCGAAGCGGGTTTTTTTATTAGTTGCTGGTATCCAGCTCGTCGAAGCTTTTCACCAGATCGTCAATCGCTTTGATCTGCTTCAGGAACGGCTCCAGCTTATCCAGCGGCAGCGCGGATGGACCATCGCATTTCGCGTTAGCCGGATCCGGGTGCGCTTCAATGAACAGACCTGCCAGGCCGGTCGCCATACCGGCGCGCGCCAGCTCGGTCACCTGAGCACGACGGCCGCCAGAGGCTGCACCAAACGGGTCGCGGCACTGCAGCGCGTGGGTCACGTCAAAGATCACCGGCGACTGGTTAGAGACGTTCTTCATCACGCTGAAGCCCAGCATGTCCACAACCAGGTTGTCGTAACCAAAGTTAGCGCCACGGTCGCACAGAATAATCTTGTCGTTACCGCCTTCGATAAACTTATCGACGATGTTACCCATCTGGCCAGGGCTCACGAACTGCGGTTTTTTCACGTTGATCACGGCACCGGTTTTCGCCATCGCGGCAACCAGGTCGGTCTGACGCGCCAGGAACGCCGGAAGCTGGATTACGTCTACCACGTCTGCCACAGGCTGCGCCTGCCAGGACTCATGCACGTCGGTGATCACTTTCACGCCAAACGTCTGCTTCAGCTCCTGGAAAATTTTCATCCCCTCTTCCAGGCCAGGGCCACGGTAAGAGTTGATGGAGGAGCGGTTGGCTTTGTCAAAAGAGGCTTTAAACACGTACGGAATGCCCAGCTTCTGGGTCACGGTCACGTAGTGCTCGCAGATACGCATGGCGAGATCGCGGGATTCCAGCACGTTCATACCGCCAAACAGCACGAACGGCAGGTCGTTTGCTACCTTGATATCACCAATGCTAACCACTTTTTGTTTCATAGGATCGCCTTATTCAGGTGTGAATCGGAATTAAGATTAATGCAGTGTAATTTGTTTGTGCGAGATCGCGTTGATCTGCGCGCGAATCATTTCGCTAATCGGATCTTCCGGGCACTGCTCGACGAAATAGCTCAGATCGTTCAGCGCCACGTGCTCGCAGTCGAGCTGGGCATAGATAAGCCCGCGGTCGCGAATTTCGTACGGATCTTCCGGATTAAACTGCAACAGCACTTCACTGGCACGCAAGGCCAGCTCCATCTGACGCTCTTCCATCAGCGCTGACTTCAACGTATCCAGCAGCTTGCGAATGACTTCGGCGTTGTCGGCTTCGTCGAGATCTTCGTTAAAGAGCTCGGCCACCGGGCTGATGTTGCCTTTCAGCCAGACGTCCAGCGTATGCTCGTCCAGCGTATCGCCGTTAAACGGATTAATGAGCCACATCTCACCGTCCAGCCACTCCGCACGCAGGATCATCTGCGTCGGGAAAATAACCGGCACCAGCGGAATATCCAGGCGGTGCGCAACCCACAGCAAAATAGAGCCCAGCGCAACGGCGCTGCCCTGACGATTTTTTAAGACCTGGTCCAGCCATAATGCGTCAGACAGGCGATACACGCCACGCGTGTCGCAGAAACCCCATTCGCCGTAGAAAAGCTCCAGAAGCTTCTCTAATTGCCAGTCCTGCGGGCGCGCCTGATTGATCTCTTCACGCGCCAGGCTGACCAGATTCTCCAGTTCATCGTAGACGTACTGCGACGTAAAATCGTCGCGTATCATCTCCGAAATCAGGATCATGCCATCGCAAAGCGGCACTTTATTAAATTCGAAATCGGCTAAGGACCTCATGACTTACCCCAGTAACGACTGAGCGAACAATGACGCTCAGGCGCGATAAAACTCAAAACGATGTAGATGATAACGCCAAACTGCCTTTCAGTCAGCCTTACGCCTTTATCAGTAAATGGCAGATACCCGGAACTCAAGACCACTGCCCCAGCGTCAGGCGTTCGTTGCCGCCGTAGTCGCGGCAGGTTTCGACAGCGGCGTAGCCTGCCTGGGTAAACAGTGCCCGCACGGATTCTCCCTGCGTCCAGCCATGCTCCACGAGCAGCCAGCCGCCGGGAAGCAAATGCTCTCGTGACGTTGTCACAATCTGATCAAGATCGGCTAATCCCGCGTTGGCGGCCACAAGCGCCGTCAGCGGTTCGAAGCGAACATCCCCCTGCGCAAGGTGCGGATCATGTTCGTCAATGTAAGGAGGATTGCTGACAATCATCGCAAATGAGCGGCTCTCCAGCGCGGTAAACCAGCTGCTTTGCAGCACCGTTACGTTGCTGAGCCCGAGACGTTCCACGTTACGCAGCGCCAGCGCCACCGCGTCGGGCATCACATCCACTGCCGTTACATCGCAGTCAGGCCGCTCGCTGGCCAGCGCCAGCGCGATAGCACCTGTTCCCGTCCCGAGATCGAGAATGCGGCAGGCCGCTGCGGGTAAACGTGCCAGCGCCTGCTCCACCAGACACTCGGTATCCGGACGCGGGATCAGCGTTGCCGCCGAGACGTAAAGCGGAAGCGACCAGAACTCGCGCTCACCGACAAGGTGCGCCACCGGCTCGCCGTTTTTACGGCGGGCAAGCAGCGCGGCGAGCCGTGCTTCCTGCTCTGCGGTCAGCTCAGTTTCGCCGAATGCCAGCAGGTACGTGCGGGCTTTACCCGTCACATGCTCAAGCAAAATTTCGGCGTCGCGCTTCGGGCTTTCGCTTTTGCAAAGCTCACCGGCCGCCTCGCGTAACCAGCGCTGAAAATCCATTATTCCTGCTCGGACAGCGCCGCCAGCTGGTCGGCCTGGTATTCCTGCACGATAGGCTCAATCAGCATATCCAGCTTCCCTTCCATCACCTCGTCCAGACGGTACAGGGTCAGGTTGATGCGGTGGTCGGTCACGCGCCCCTGAGGGAAGTTGTAGGTGCGGTTACGGTCGCTGCGATCGCCGCTGCCCAGCAGGTTACGACGCGTAGAGGCTTCCGCCTGCTGACGCTTCGCCATTTCCGCCGCGTGGATGCGCGCGCCCAGCACGGACAACGCTTTGGCTTTGTTTTTGTGCTGCGAACGTTCGTCCTGACACTCCACCACGATGCCGGTTGGCAGGTGGGTAATACGGATGGCGGAGTCGGTGGTGTTAACGTGCTGACCGCCCGCCCCGGAGGAGCGGAAGGTGTCGATGCGCAGGTCCGCCGGGTTGATGTCCGGCAGTTCCGCTTCCGGCAGCTCCGGCATCACCGCCACCGTACAGGCGGAGGTATGAATACGGCCCTGAGATTCGGTGGCCGGAACGCGCTGCACGCGGTGACCGCCGGATTCAAACTTCAGACGTCCGTACACGCCGTCGCCGCTGATCTTGGCGATAACCTCTTTATAGCCGCCATGTTCGCCTTCGTTGGCGCTCATGATCTCCACGCGCCAGCGGCGCGATTCGGCGTAGCGGCTGTACATGCGGAACAGATCCCCGGCAAAGAGCGCCGCTTCGTCACCGCCGGTACCGGCGCGCACTTCGACAAACGCGTTACGTTCATCGTCCGGATCTTTCGGCAGGAGCAGCACCTGAAGCTGCTGCTCCATCTCTTCGGAACGCGCTTTTGCATCCTGCAGCTCTTCCTGCGCCATCTCGCGCATCTCAGGATCGTCGAGCATCATCTGCGCGGTTTCAATATCTTCCTGAACCTGTCGCCAGTCGGTAAAGCATTTTGATACATCACTCAACTGCGCATATTCACGCGAAAGCGCGCGAAAACGTTCCTGGTCTGCGATAGTCCCGGCATCGCCGAGCAGCGCCTGTACTTCTTCATGGCGCTCGTGCAGAGCTTCCAGTTTAGCGACGATAGAAGGCTTCATAGGCGTAAGTGCACCTTGTCTTAGAAAATGGGTATAGGGCGCTATTCCAGCCCGAGGCTGTTGCGCAGAATAGTCAGGCGTTCATCATCCCCGTCACGGGCAGCCTGTTGAAGAGATTTGGTTGGCGCATGGATCAGGCGGTTGGTCAGCTTCCACGCCAGATCCTGCATAATCGCCTGCGCGTCGCCGCCCTGTTCCAGGGCCGCTAACGCTTTGGCAGTCAGGTCATCACGCACCTGCTCCGCCTGTCCGCGATACTCGCGGATGGTCTCGCTGACGCTTTGCGCGCGCAGCCAGGCCATAAATTCGCTGGTTTCCTGCTCAACAATGGTTTCCGCCTGCACCGCCGCCGCTTTACGCTGGGCGAGGTTGTGCGAAATAATGCTTTGCAGGTCATCCACGCTGTAAAGATAGGCGTTAGCCAGCTTGCCAACCTCTGGCTCAACATCGCGCGGAACGGCGATATCCACCAGCAGCATTGGCTGATTACGGCGGGATTTCAGCGCACGCTCCACCATACCTTTACCGATGATCGGCAGCGGGCTGGCGGTAGAGCTGATAATAATGTCCGCCTCTTTCAGACGTTCATCAATATCGCTCAGCGCAACCACCTCGGCACCCACTTCGTCCGCCAGCACCTGCGCGCGTTCGCGGGTGCGGTTCGCGATAATCATCTTTTTCACTTTATGCTCGCGCAGATGGCGCGCCACAAGCTCGATGGTTTCGCCCGCGCCTACCAGCATCACGGTGACGGTCGACAGGGATTCAAAGATTTGCCGTGCAAGGGTACAGGCCGCGAAAGCAACAGAAACCGCACTGGCACCAATGTCGGTTTCGGTTCGCACACGCTTCGCCACGGAGAAGGACTTCTGGAACATACGCTCCAGCTCGCTGGCCTTGAGATGCCCTTTCTGGGAATCTGCGAAGGCTTTTTTTACCTGGCCGAGGATCTGCGGCTCGCCAAGCACCAGCGAATCCAGACCACTGGCGACGCGCATCAGATGGCTGACCGCATCGTTATCCTGATGCCAGTAAAGGCTGTTGCGCAGCTCGTCTTCGTTGAGATTGTGGTAGTCACATAGCCAGCGGATCAGCGCGTCGTGCAGGTTATCCTGCTCTTCCACGCTCAAATACAGCTCGGTACGGTTGCACGTCGAAAGCACCACGCCACCCTGCACCATCGGCTGTGCAAGCAGGCTGTCCAGCGCCAGGTCAAGCGTATCCGGCGAAAACGTAACGCGTTCTCGCAGCGAAACCGGGGCCGTTTTGTGGTTGATGCCGAGTGCTAATAGGGTCATGTTGAGCGGGAGTAGTACCAGCGTTAATAAGGTTAGCAGGACGCATCATACAGGATGCGCGAGATCAATAAAAGAGACCGCCTCCTTTCGGAGTAATAGGTTACTCAACGCTTTGAGATAATTTGAACGTAGACGGTAGCACTGCGGGGCGCTAGCATTAACAGTTATAACTGCAACGTATCTCAAGGATTTGTCCTCATTATGACCCGACTGATTCGCCTGCTGCCGCTGGCAGCACTGGTTCTGACCGCCTGTACTGTCACCCAACCAAAAGGCCCGGGCAAAAGCCCTGATTCACCGCAGTGGCGTCAGCACCAGCAGGACGTCCTTAATTTGAAGCAGTACCAGACGCGCGGCGCCTTCGCGTATCTCTCTGACGAACAAAAGGTTTATGCCCGCTTCTTCTGGCAGCAAACGGGGCAGGACAACTATCGCCTGCTGCTGCTGAACCCGCTGGGCAGCACCGAGCTGGAGCTTATCGCCAAACCGGGCGAAGCCCAGATCACCGATAACAAAGGCCAGCACTACACGGCGACCGATGCTGAAGAGATGATTGGCAAGCTGACCGGGATGCCAATTCCGCTGAACAGCCTGCGCCAGTGGATCCTCGGCCTGCCGGGCGAAGCGACCGACTATACGCTTGACGATCAATACCGTCTGAGCCAGGTCAACTACATCCAGAACGGCAAAACCTGGAAAGTGGTGTACAGCGCCTATGACAGCAAGAGTAAACCGTCGCTGCCATCAAACATGGAGCTGACCCAGGGCAGCCAGCGCATCAAGCTGAAAATGGACAACTGGATCGTTAAATGATGACCCACTGGCCTTCTCCGGCAAAACTGAACCTGTTTTTATACATCACCGGCCAGCGTGCTGACGGCTATCACACTCTGCAGACGCTGTTTCAGTTCATTGACTATGGCGACACGATTGCCATCGAGCCGCGTCAGGATGGGCAGATTTGCCTGCTGACGCCGGTCGACGGCGTGGCGCATGAGGACAACCTGATCGTCCGCGCCGCGCGCCTGCTGATGCAAGCCGCCGCGGAATCGGGCCGTCTGCCGGCGGGAAGCGGTGCGGATATCCGCATTGAGAAGCGTCTGCCGATGGGTGGCGGTCTCGGCGGGGGCTCATCCAACGCCGCCACCGTGCTGGTTGCGCTGAACCACCTCTGGGGCTGCGGGCTGTCGACGGATGAACTGGCTGGTTTGGGCTTAACGCTGGGCGCAGATGTCCCTGTGTTTGTTCGCGGCCACGCGGCCTTTGCCGAGGGCGTAGGTGAGATCCTCTCCCCGGTCAACCCGCCGGAGAAATGGTATCTGGTTGCCCACCCCGGCGTGAGTATTCCGACCCCGGTCATCTTTAAAGATCCTGACCTGAAAAGAAATACCCCGGTACGGTCAATAGAAACGTTATTAAATTGTGAATTCAGCAACGATTGCGAGGATATCGCAAGAAAACGTTTTCGCGAGGTTGATGCGGTGCTTTCCTGGCTGTTAGAATACGCGCCGTCGCGCCTGACCGGTACAGGGGCCTGTGTCTTTGCTGAATTTGACACCGAATCCGCCGCCCGTCAGGTGCTTGAGCAAGCGCCGGATTGGCTGCATGGTTTTGTAGCACGCGGGATGAACACCTCCCCCCTACAGCAGGCCATTCTGGCGCAGACTGAGTTTCGGTGACAACGTCACCCTGTTCCAGACGTTGCATCGCGCTCTTTAATACACCGCCTGGATAGCCTTCGCTTAGGCCCCGCAGTTTGCGGCGAACGCTATCCACCACTGGACGCATGCCTGAGGTTCTTCTCGTGCCTGATATGAAGCTTTTTGCTGGTAACGCCACCCCGGAACTAGCACAACGTATTGCCAACCGCCTGTACACTTCCCTCGGCGACGCCGCCGTAGGTCGCTTTAGCGACGGCGAAGTCAGCGTACAAATCAACGAAAATGTACGCGGTGGTGATATTTTCATCATCCAGTCCACCTGTGCTCCAACAAACGACAACCTGATGGAACTGGTTGTTATGGTCGACGCTCTGCGTCGCGCTTCCGCAGGCCGTATCACTGCTGTTATCCCTTACTTTGGTTATGCCCGCCAGGACCGTCGCGTCCGTTCCGCGCGTGTGCCAATCACCGCAAAAGTTGTCGCTGACTTCCTGTCCAGCGTCGGCGTTGACCGCGTACTGACCGTTGACCTGCACGCAGAGCAGATCCAGGGCTTCTTCGACGTCCCGGTTGATAACGTATTCGGCAGCCCAATCCTGCTGGAAGACATGCTGCAGCTGAACCTGGATAACCCAATCGTGGTTTCTCCGGACATCGGCGGCGTGGTACGTGCCCGTGCTATCGCTAAGCTGCTGAACGATACCGACATGGCGATCATCGACAAGCGTCGTCCGCGCGCTAACGTTTCTCAGGTGATGCACATCATCGGTGACGTGGCTGGCCGCGACTGCGTGCTGGTTGACGACATGATCGATACCGGCGGTACGCTGTGTAAAGCCGCTGAAGCGCTGAAAGAGCGCGGTGCCAAGCGCGTGTTCGCTTACGCGACCCACCCGATCTTCTCCGGTAATGCCGTGAACAACCTGCGCAACTCCGTCATTGACGAAGTTGTGGTATGCGATACCATCCCACTGAGCGACGAGATCAAGGCACTGCCAAACGTGCGTACCCTGACCCTGTCCGGGATGCTGGCCGAAGCGATTCGTCGTATCAGCAACGAAGAATCCATCTCTGCAATGTTCGAACATTAATCGAACACGGCCAAAAAACCCGCTGCGGCGGGTTTTTTTGTCTCTGGGTTTTATTTGTATGATTAATGCCTCCTTCACCTGCCATTCATATGACAGATGATGCGCACACGGATGATAGATAATTGTGAAAAACGTAGCCTCCTCACATGTTCTGCCCTTTCGCGCCCTCATCGACGCCTGCTGGAAAGAGAAGTACACCTCGTCACGCTTTATCCGTGACCTGATTGCCGGGATCACCGTCGGAATTATTGCCATCCCGCTGGCGATGGCGCTGGCGATTGGCAGCGGCGTTGCGCCACAGTACGGTCTGTATACCTCGGCCGTTGCCGGGATTGTTATTGCCCTGACGGGCGGCTCGCGCTTCAGCGTCTCCGGCCCGACCGCCGCCTTTGTGGTGATCCTCTACCCGGTTTCACAACAGTTTGGTCTGGCAGGCCTGCTGGTTGCCACCCTGATGTCCGGCGTCTTTTTGATTCTGTTCGGTCTGGCCCGTTTTGGTCGCCTGATTGAATATATTCCCCTTTCCGTGACGCTGGGGTTCACCTCGGGGATTGGGATCACCATCGGAACCATGCAGATCAAAGATTTTCTCGGTCTGCAGATGCCCCACGTCCCGGAGCACTATTTACAAAAAGTGGGGGCGCTGTTTATGGCGCTGCCAACGGCCAACCTGGGCGACGCCGCCATCGGAATAGTCACCCTGGGGACGCTGATCGTCTGGCCTCGTCTCGGTATTCGCCTGCCGGGCCATCTGCCCGCCCTGCTGCTGGGCTGCGCGGTGATGGCTATCGTTAATATGTTCGGCGGTCATGTCGCGACTATCGGCTCGCAGTTCCACTATGTTCTGGCGGACGGTTCGCAGGGTAATGGCATTCCACAGCTGCTGCCGCAGCTGGTGCTGCCGTGGGACATGCCTGGTTCGAGCTTCACCCTGAGCTGGGATTCCCTTCGCGCCCTGCTGCCCGCCGCGTTCTCTATGGCGATGCTGGGAGCGATTGAATCCCTGCTTTGCGCCGTGGTGCTCGACGGCATGACCGGCACCAAGCACAAAGCCAACAGCGAACTGGTCGGTCAGGGCTTAGGCAACCTCATCGCACCGTTCTTTGGCGGGATTACCGCCACGGCAGCCATCGCCCGTTCTGCGGCAAACGTGCGCGCGGGGGCAACGTCACCCGTTTCGGCGGTTATCCACTCCGTGCTGGTGATTCTGGCGCTGCTGATCCTTGCCCCACTGCTCTCCTGGCTGCCGCTTTCCGCCATGGCCGCCCTGCTGCTGATGGTGGCCTGGAACATGAGCGAGGCGCACAAGGTGGTGAACCTGCTGCGTCGCGCGCCGAAAGACGACATCATCGTGATGCTAATCTGCATGTCTCTGACCGTGCTGTTCGATATGGTTATCGCCATCAGCGTCGGGATCGTGCTCGCGTCCCTGCTATTTATGCGCCGCATCGCGCAGATGACGCGCCTCTCTCCGGTTAACGTGGAGGTGCCTGAGGATGTGCTGGTGCTGCGCGTGATTGGCCCGCTCTTCTTTGCCGCGGCGGAAGGATTGTTCAGCGATCTGGAGTCCCGCATCGCGGGGAAACGGGTTGTGGTGCTGAAGTGGGATGCCGTCCCGGTGCTGGATGCCGGCGGTCTGGATGCCTTCCAGCGCTTTGTGAAACGTCTGCCGGAAGGCTGCGAGCTGCGGGTCAGCAACCTGGAATTCCAGCCCCTGCGCACCATGGCGCGTGCGGGCGTGCAGCCGATCCCTGGCCGCCTTGCCTTTTATCCTAACCGTGAAGCCGCGTTAGCGGATCTGTGAGTTACCTGATGCAGAGAAACGTCTCTGCATCATCACCCCGATCGCCTGCTGGAGCCATGCAAGCACGGCAGGCGTCATCCAGGTTCCTTTCATCAGATGCGGCTCCTGCTGCATAGCCGTACGAAACTTTTGCTGGGTCTCCGGGTTGGTGCCTGCGTAGGACTGGAACAATGCCAGCCAGTTTTCAGCCAGCTTTTGCGCCTCCTTCGAGTCAGGAGCGATATTGTCCCGCTGCGCCTGATGCAGTTTCGCCACCAGCGGCGGCCACTCCATCATGCGGTCAAAATAATGCGCCCGGGTAAAGGCCATCTCTTCGGCAGTGAGATACTTCTCCCATATGCTGAGCTTAGATTCCGCAAACGCGCGCGTGATGTAATCTGTCATCTCCGGGGTGATGCCGGTCTGCGCCTGCATCTGTGGCTCTACGCTGTGCATCTCGTTCAGCCGGGTGAGAAACTCCGGCTTGCCCGCCGTGTCCTGTTCAAGACGTTCCATCCAGCGCGTCGCCAGATCCATCGCCCGCGTTTCAGTAACGGGTATATCCTGTTCCAGCAGCGCGTTAGCCTCTGCCACCAGCCCTGACCAGATAGCCGCCAGCGCATCCTTCTGTACCGCAAACGGCAACTGCTGTAACTCTTCTTTGCTAAACCAGCGATCGTACATATTCATTAACTCCAGAGTCTGTAGCCAGGACTCCAGATCCGGCGTCGCATCGTCGGTAAGCCCGGTACGCAGCTCCACCAGCCGGTCGCGCAGCGTGTGTATACTGCGCAGCTGTTTATCTAGCTGCGTGATTTGCGCATCGAGTAGCTCGGTCAACGACAGCGACTCCTTTTCCAGAAAATCCCTGATTTCGGCAAGTTCCAGCCCCGCTTTTGCCAGCGCCTGGATCATGTGCAGACGCTGTACATCCGCCAGGTTGTAAAGCCGGTAACCTGCCGCGCTTCTGGCAGAAGGCAGCAACAGCCCTGTTTGCTCGTAGTGATGCAATGTCCGCACGGTGATACCGGCTCGTTTCGCCAGCTCACCCACCTGAATCAACATAACTGCTCCTTTTTACTTTGCCAGTGCCACCACTCTGGAGCCTTACGTTACGTGAGGGTCAATATGCTATGCAAAAAAAAAACGACTCCGGATGGAGTCGTTTCGATGTTCTTCATCATGCACTAGCTGTGCTTATGCTGGTCGCGACGACAGCGTTTGTCGTAGTGGCGCACCCACCAGTATTTATCGCAGACTTCCTCATGTCCGCTTACGCGCGCCCCGGCGAGCCACAATACTGCACCGAGGAAGATGCTCAATACCGCGCCATGCGCGAAGTATTGTGGGAGATCAAGCTGCGGCAGCTGGTTTAAAATGGAATAACCTACGCCGACTACCATCACGAAGAGCCCCAACCCCATCAGCACGTTACCGAGTAACGAAGCGTTTTTGCGTTTCATGTGTCACCTCCGGAACTTTGGGTTGTCAGGGGAAAAGCCCCTAATCCTTGTGTGTAAAGTATAGACAACGCCCCTTTTATGAGTTGCGTGAATGATCACAATTACGGATAACGCACAAACAAAAGTTTACAAATAAGGCGTTGAACAGCTTGAAATTCTAATTGTTCAGATGAGTAATTATTCGAATTTCGCCGGGATAACCGCAGAATTTTGTCAAGCGGCGCGCCAGACAGTAAACTACGCGCCAGATCTGGAACCCATTAGGAATTGAATCGTGACGATTAAACTGATTGTCGGCCTCGCCAACCCGGGCGCGGAGTATGCGGCCACCCGCCACAACGCCGGGGCATGGTACGTCGATCTGCTGGCCGAACGGTTACGTGCTCCCCTGCGTGAAGAACCAAAATTCTTCGGCTATACCTCACGTATCAACCTTGCAGGCGCGGATGTTCGCCTGCTGGTGCCCACCACCTTTATGAACCTGAGCGGTAAAGCGGTGGCGGCGATGGCAACGTTTTATCGCATCAATCCGGATGAAATTCTGGTGGCTCACGATGAGCTGGATCTTCCGCCTGGCGTAGCAAAATTCAAGCTGGGCGGCGGACACGGCGGTCACAACGGTCTTAAAGACATCATCAGCAAGTTGGGCAATAACCCGAATTTCCACCGTTTGCGCGTGGGAATCGGCCATCCGGGCGATAAAAACAAAGTTGTCGGTTTTGTGCTCGGTAAGCCCCCGGTTTCCGAACAAAAACTGATTGACGAGGCGGTAGACGAAGCGGCGCGCTGCACTGAAATCTGGTTGCAAGACGGCTTAACCAAAGCGACAAATCGCTTACACGCTTTCAAAGCGCAATAATCCGCCCGATACGGCTTTTTTACCGCGCGTCATGCGGGTTACGTGTATAATAGGCGTAGTTATTTACTTTTCATCAATCGGTTATCGTTAACGGATTGATTATCAAGATATTAAGGTGATTTAGAAATGGGATTCAAATGCGGTATCGTCGGTCTGCCAAACGTGGGCAAATCCACCCTGTTTAACGCGCTTACCAAAGCGGGTATCGAAGCGGCGAACTTCCCGTTCTGTACCATCGAACCTAACACCGGCGTTGTGCCAATGCCGGACCCGCGTCTGGACCAGCTCGCGGAAATCGTGAAGCCGCAGCGCATTCTGCCAACCACCATGGAGTTCGTGGACATCGCGGGCCTGGTGAAGGGTGCCTCCAAAGGCGAAGGTCTGGGTAATCAGTTCCTGACCAACATCCGTGAAACTGAAGCGATCGGCCACGTTGTGCGCTGCTTCGAGAACGACAACATCATCCACGTAAACAACAAAGTGGATCCGGCTGACGACATCGACGTCATCAACACCGAGCTGGCGCTCTCTGACCTCGACACCTGCGAACGCGCGATTCACCGCGTGCAGAAGAAAGCGAAAGGCGGCGATAAGGATGCAAAAGCGGAACTGGCTGCGCTGGAAAAATGCCTGCCACAGCTGGAAAACGCGGGCATGCTGCGCGCGCTGAAAAACCTGACTGACGAAGACAAAGCGGCGATCAAATACCTGAGCTTCCTGACCCTGAAGCCAACCATGTACATCGCCAACGTTAACGAAGACGGTTTTGAGAACAACCCGTACCTGGACAAAGTCCGTGAAATCGCCGCGGCGGAAGGTTCTGTGGTTGTGGCGGTTTGCGCAGCCGTTGAGTCCGATATCGCCGAGCTGGACGACGCCGACCGTGAAGAGTTCATGGCCGAACTGGGTCTGGAAGAGCCAGGCCTGAACCGCGTGATCCGCGCGGGCTATGAGCTGCTGAACCTGCAAACCTACTTTACCGCAGGCGTGAAAGAAGTGCGTGCGTGGACGATTCCTGTGGGTGCGACTGCGCCTCAGGCGGCCGGTAAGATCCACACCGACTTCGAGAAGGGCTTTATTCGTGCGCAGACTATCGCGTTTGAAGACTTCATTACCTACAAGGGTGAGCAAGGCGCGAAAGAAGCAGGCAAGATGCGTGCGGAAGGTAAAGATTACATCGTTAAAGATGGCGATGTGATGAACTTCCTGTTTAACGTTTGATTTGTTTTGAATGAAAAAAATCCACGCTTTGGCGTGGATTTTACCAATATACTGAACTAATTCGTTTAATAAATAAAAATATTATAGCATAAATATGCTATTACTTTCTTTATCCATGTCCAGGCTTCCTAACGCTCCAAGATCTAAAGAATAAATCTCATCAGTACCTTTGCGTAAATTCAAAAAGTACCCAAGATCACCATCTTGACCAATTAATAAAACGTCAGGCTCAACCTCTTGAATTGTATATGTATTATTTCTTTCAAGTAAATCAAAACAATTGAATACATAAAGCAGGTCACCATTTGCTCGTTGAATTTCATAAGAATCAGTGTCCTTGACGTTCTCAATCATAAAGCGCTTATATTCAGAAGGTAAAGACCTGCGTATGAGTTTTTCAATTTCATTTAACTGATCAATTAAATCCTGTTTTTCCATATCGGCTTACCTATTAATGAATAGGTTATATATCAAAATAAATATTACTATTATTAGACTCTCTCAATTGGTCAAAATATTTATACGAGTCACTAATCGATTTCCTTGCCTGCTGCTTTGGAAAACCTGCATCAATCATTTCTTTGTAACTGATATGAAACTCTTGTTTCAACGTTGTATCCCAACCTCCCGGTAAAGCTCTACGAGTTCGTTGAGCAGAACTTATATTATCGTGCGGACTGCCTGATGCGGATTTAAGTAACGTAGCAGGTGCAGTATTTCTCTGGTAACCGTTAATTCTTTTCTTAGCCCAAGCATCTTGTATTGGGTGGTGACTTTGTACAAACCCATCATTTTTACTATTTGTGTGGCCCGACGCCCTGTTTACACCAGGAGAAAGATTACCATGTGGATCAACATCACCCGTTTTATATCCGTTCGGTGCTTTACATCTCGACAACCCCCACGGACCCACCCACCCCCGCGCCTTGGGGGCATACTGGGAAAGGGTATCCCCCCCGCCCCGC